>NZ_AJXD01000095.1:0-139875 GCF_000264725.1 Acinetobacter sp. HA
TTTTTTTGATCATGTTGCCATTCACCCGTTAAGTAACACCAACAGAAGCTTATAGCTAACACCGCAATCAATTTTTTCACTCGTCTAGGGTCTGTCAAGCGCGTATTTTCAAGATTAAACCCGCGTCCTTTGAGACAACTGAATAAGGTTTCAATTTCCCAGCGTAATGCATAATCCTGAATAGCATTGGCATTAAACTGAGGAGAAACGACGAGTAAAAGCTCTCCATTTTCTAACTGTAGTGCACTTATATATAGTTTCACCCGACCAACCAAAATCCGTCGTTTACGACATTCAATTTGACCAACTTTAAGATGGCGAAATAAATCACTAATTTTATGATTCTTTCCTAAATGATTGGTGACAATGAAGTTTTTTTAACACGAATGCAGAAGTTGATGTCTTGTTCAATTAACCATGTAAACCACTGCTCACCGATAAACTCTCTGTCTGCGAACACATTCACAATACGGTCTTTACCAAAAATGGCTATAAAGCGTTGAATCAAAGCAATACGCTCTTTCGTATCTGAATTTCCACGTTTATTAAGCAATGTCCAAAGGATAGGTATCGCTATTCCACGATAAACGATTGCGAGCATCAGGATATTAATATTTCGTTTTCCCCATTTCCAATTGGTTCTATCTAAAGTCAGTTGCACTTGGTCGAATGAAAACATATTGAAAATCAACTGAGAAATTTGACGATAATCAAAATACTGACCTGCAAAGAAGCGCTGCATACGTCGATAAAATGATTGTGGTAAGCACTTGATGGGCAAGGCTTTAGATGCAGAAGAAAGATTACATGTTTGCTTTAAAATAATCACAAGCATGATGAGCGCAAAGCACTTTAAATGTGACTTGTTCCATTTTAGATATTTGTTTAAGATAAGATATAACTCATTGAGATGTGTCATAGTATTCGTCGTTAGAAAACAATTATTATGACATTATTTCAATGAGTTATCTATTTTTGTCGTGTACAGAGGAGATTTTTAATAATCGTGAGCTGAGTCAGGATGTGACAACCGTGATCTTTGACCTGCTTGAAGCGGTGAAACTTGAGGCTTAACTATAAAAATAGCGTATAAAAAAGTCCTCATGATGAGGACTTTTTGATTTCTATGGTCTAAATCTCAAATCATGTTTAGATCGAGAAAGATGAACCACAGCCACATGTAGTCGTAGCATTCGGGTTTTGTACCACAAAGCGAGAACCTTCCAACCCTTCAATATAGTCAACGACTGAACCTACCAGGTACTGATAGCTAAGTGAGTCGACCAGCATCTTCACATCGCCGTTAATAAATTCTGCATCATCTTCATTCTGGCTTTCAGCAAAGTTGAAGCCATAAGAGAAACCTGAACAGCCGCCACCAGTCACATAGACACGTAGCATAAGATCTTGGTTACCTTCACTGTCACGCAATTGGCGTACTTTATTGGCAGCATTGTCAGTCAGCACAAGTGCTTGAGCATTCATGATGGATTCCTCTGTTCGGTTCGGGCATCTTTAAAAAGAAAGACCATATTTCAAGTATAGCATACTCAATATATGGTCAGTCTTTGTAAATTAAAGCTTAATCAGAGTAAATTTATCAGGATTGTTTATAATTTTCATCCTGTAGTGCACACTCAAAGTTTTTCGGGTCCTGCTTACAGCGGAACTGCCATAACAGCTTCATCATACGTTTGTCATAAATACCGCGCTTCGTCAGATCAATCCGCGCTTCACGCATCATTTTCTGATAACCAGGTTTGTCTGCTGCTGGAATATCCATCCAGTATTTAGAGGGAATATCAGCTTTCATTTTACCTAAAATTCCAAAAGCGCGTGGCAATTCCCCTTTCACCCATTCACGTGACTTTTGCCCAAAACCTGCCGGGAATTTATCTGGGCGGATGATGATATTACCTGTCACCTGTAAAATCGGATAATTCACAATCGCACCTTTGCTGCCTAGACCTTTATGCAGTTCTAAGGGTTTGAATACGGCAGCAGGTGCGCCAATGATATCAACCTGACCATTGTTAAACTTGGCACCGAAGTTGGTGACATCAGCGCTGACCGCCTGTGCACCTACCTGTTGCACCATGATTTTTTGCGCTTCGTCATAATCCAGTACAGCAATTTTTTTGCCTGCTGCTTTAGCTACGGTATTAATACTGCGGTCATTGACCAGCAGGAAAGCATCACCCACTGGAATGACTCCGGCGACTTCATATTTGCCTTGTAACATATGTTTGGCAAAAGTCTTGCTTGCCAGTCCTTGCATCACTTTAACTGCCAGATTCAGATCTGGGATCGCACCAATAGCATCCAGTGAACCGGTAAAATTATTGAACTGGCGTCCGCGCATCCCTGTGACGCTAATACCATCACATTTCCCGGCTTTAAAGTCTTCTGCAACCACAGCTTCATTGGTATTTACCCGCAGCTCGATATTTGCACCCCAGTTTTTTGCAGCCAGCTGATAATCTTTCATCACAGCGTACACATCGCCATTCTTACCGACCAGATCAAATACACAGACGATTTGCTTCGCCTGTACTGTACCGGAGGCTGCGACTATGCCTGTACCGAGTGCGAACGCCTTCAACCAAATTTTCATATTTTATTCCTTAAAAAATTGTTTTTGTTTTATCAGGACTGCTGCATATCATTGTTTTTATGAGAAAGATGACAGCATGACTGATATTCATTCTAATCATTTTCAAGTCGCAGGCAATGGTAAAGTTGCCTGCCTTAACATAAAGAAAGCCTGGAATTTTCCAGGCTTTTTTCCTTTTAAAATCAGTTTATTCACCCGGTAGTGAACATTCGAAGTTTGCCTTGTCGACAGAACAGCGGGCACGTTTCAGTACACTCATCATCGAAGCATCATAAATTCCCCGCTTGGTCATATCCATACGACCATCACGAAGCATTTTTTGATATTTGGTCTTGTCTTCTGCACTCAGGTTCATTTTATATTTGGCTGGAATACCGGCTTCTAAACGGTTGATCATCGCCATGCTTTTTGGCAAGTTCTTAACAAACCAATCACGTGATTTCTGTCCAAAACCTGCCGGGAAGCTTTCAGGACGGATCACAAAGTCTGAAGTGACATGCAGCACCGGGAAGTTAAACATCGCGCCACTATTACCCAAGCCTTTATAGATTTCTAGCGGCTTATAAGCATAAGCAGGTGCACCTACCATATCTACCTGACCATTATTAAACTTGGCCACAAAGTTGGATACATCAGACACGACTGCCTGGGCACCTACACGCTGCACCATGATTTTTTGTGCATCGTCATAGCCCAGTACAGCAAACTTTTTACCGGCGGCTTTTTCAATCGAGTTGATGTTTTTGTCACGCACAAAGATAAAAGCCGAGCCCAGTGGTGCAATACCGGCAATTTCATATTTTTTGCCGCCTAAATTACTGACCATCTTGGCAGCATTACGTTTATCCAAAGCAAAGGTAATGGCACGCTGTGCAATTGCATTACTTGGCACGCCGCCGAGCGCATCAATAGAGCCAGCAAATTTATTGTATTGACGTGCACGCATCGCCGTCATAAATACGCCGTCACATTTACCCGCTTTAAAATCATTATCTGCAACTGCTTCATCCTGACGGGCAATCAGATTAATTTCTGCCCCCCATGATTTTGCTGCCAGTGCCCATTCCTGAGCCATCTGAAAAGACTCACCAGATTTGCCCAGTAAGTCGAAAACACAGATATCGACTTTTTTCGCTTGCGCTGTACCTGCGAAACTAACGGCAGAAAACGCCGCCAATGCTAGAAGTGTTTTTTTCATTCTAATAATCCTTGCAAAATCTTGTTCTTCGATGGAGTTTCCATACTTGTGACAAATATTAGCAAGTTTCTTTAAAAAAAATAGAGTATTTACTCCATTATATTTAGGGAGTTTGTCCCCTATTATCAAAATGTGTCCCGTATTCACATTTTGGATATAAGGAAGTCCATAGATATCAATTTTTTAGCGATTTATTTAAAATCCTAAAAACTTACATTTTTTTAATTCAATTTACAAACAAATACATTAGAGCACTATTCTCCGCCTAATGAGCATTCAAAATTGGTACGTTCTACCGTACAACGCGCACGTTTCAATACCCGCATCATATTTGGGTCATAGATGCCCTGATTAGTCAGATCAATCCGGCCATCTCGGAGAATTTTCTGGTAACTGGTATAGTCCTCACGACTTAAATTTAGCGTATATTTAGCTGGAATTTCTGCTTCCATACGTTTAACAGTAGCAATGGTTTTCGGTAACTGTTTGATGAACCAGGCACGTGAGTGTGCTGCAAATTTGTCCGGAAATTTATTTGGCCGAATAATTAAATCTGCCGTCACATTTACTACAGGGAACTTGATCATTGCACCTTTATTCCCCAAGCCCTTAGACAGTTCTAGCGGCTTAAAAGCATAAGCAGGTGCAGCCACAATATCGACTTCGCCCTGATTAAAACGGCGAATAAAATTAGAAATTTCCGACATAACTGGCACAGCTTCAATCCTATTTACCATGACTTTTTGTGCATAGTCATAATGCAAAACTGCAAATTTCTTATCTTTAACCTGTTCAATCTTGTTTATGGCACGATCCCGTACAAAAATATATGCCGTACCAATTTGCACAATTCCGGCAACTTCAAACTTGTCTTTACCAATGGTAGACACCAGACGTTTGGCATTACGCTGATCCAGTACATAGCTAATGGCTTTCATGGCAATATCATTGCTAGGCACACCACCAATAGCATCAATTGAACCGGCAAATTTGTTATAGGCCCGGGCACGCATGGAGGTCATAAACAGTCCATCACATTTGCCTGCTTTAAAGTCCTGATCGACTTTGGCTTCATCCTGATAAGCAAGAAGTTGTACTTCAGTCCCCCATTGCTTGCTCACTAATTGCCATTCTTCTAGTAACTTGTAAGATTCACCAGATTTGCCCAATAAATCAAAGACGCAGATATCTACCTTGGCAAAACTCATATTTGAGGCAAGTACAGTCAAGGCTGCTAAAATCAAAGATCCTTTTTTCATTTTGCTCTACTCTATTTATTCTTGGTTATTTTTTACTGAAATTTATATTTCAATATCATCTTGTTTGTCATTAAAAATACCTGTTCTATTTAAACATAGATTCAAAAATATGAATCTATGTTATGGATGAAGTGCAGGATCCTGTGAATTCTCCAGCAAGATTTTTTTATTTTGATGGGCTTTCCTTTAGAATAGCGCCATTCTTCTTGTCGAATGTCAGTACAGTTCCATGATTCAGTTAGATCAGTTAACCATACGCCGCGGTGGACGCATCCTTTTCCAGAAAGCCTCCATGCAATTGCATCCTGGATGGAAAATTGGCCTGACCGGTGTCAATGGAGCCGGCAAGTCGACCCTATTTTCAGCACTCTTGGGTGGGATTGAGTCTGACAGTGGTTCCCTGACCCGTCCTGCAGTCTGGACTGTGGCGCATATGGCCCAGGAAATCAAAGCCTTGAATATGAAGGCGATTGATTTTGTCCTGTCCGGTGATGAGGAATACTGGGATATCCAACAAAAGCTGAATCATCTTGAACAACTGGATGATGCTGAACTGGCACGCCTCTATGGCCGCTTTGACGAAATTTCCGGTTATGTAGCACCCTCTAAGGCTTCACAGCTGATGGCAGGTTTGGGCTTTATGGATTATCAATCCGAGCTGGATGTTGCCAGTTTTTCAGGGGGATGGCGTATGCGTCTGAATCTGGCGCGTACCTTGATGAGCCGTTCTGATCTGTTATTACTGGATGAACCGACCAACCATTTAGATTTAGATGCGATTCTTTGGCTAGAAGATTGGCTCAAAGCCTATGAAGGCACCTTGGTGCTGATTTCACATGACCGGGATTTCCTGGATGCCATTACCGATCATATTTTACATATCGAAAATCAGGAACTGACACTTTATACCGGTAATTACTCGACTTTCGAGCGTACCCGTAGCGAACGTCTGGCACAGCAGCAACAAGCCTATGAAAAGCAACTTGAAGTGCGTGCCCATCTGCAAAAATTTATTGACCGTTTTAAGGCCAAAGCCACCAAGGCAAAACAGGCCCAGAGCCGAATCAAGCAGCTGGAGCGTATGCAGGAACTCTCCGTTGCGCATGTAGATACGCCGTTTACTTTCAGCTTCCGTGAACCAACCAAAATGAGTTCACCATTACTACAGCTGGAAAATGCCGATATCGGTTATGGCGACAAGCTGATTGTGCGTAATGTTACCCTGCAAATTACTCCCAATAGCCGTATTGGTCTGCTGGGGATGAATGGTGCTGGTAAATCGACTTTGATTAAATCTCTCGTCGGTGATTTAGCTTTAATTAAAGGTCTTCGTAAAGACTCGGAATTGTTAAATATTGGCTACTTTGCCCAGCACCAGATGGATGCACTGGATGGTAGCGCCAGCCCGATGTTGCAGCTGGCACGTATCGCTGATCCTAAAATCAGTGAGGCCAGCTTGCGTTCTTTCCTCGGCAGCTTCGGCTTTAGCGGCGAACGCATGGATACACCAAGTGAAAGTTTCTCGGGCGGTGAACGCGCCCGTTTAGCACTTGCATTAATCGTATGGCAACGTCCAAACGTGCTGATTCTGGATGAACCAACCAACCATCTGGACCTGGATATGCGTCATGCTTTAACGATGGCACTACAAGATTTCAAAGGTGCTGTCGTGCTGGTTTCGCATGAACGTCAGCTGATCGCCAGTGTCTGTGATGAGCTGCTGTTAGTTCATAACGGCAAATGTACTGAATTTGATGGCGATCTGGTGGCTTATGCCGAGTGGTTACGTCAGGCACGTGCAGAATTATTAAAAAATGCGCCTAAAACTGCTGAAGTGATGAAAACACAGCAAGCTGAAGCGAAACCTGTACCAAGTAAAATGGATAAAGAAGCCCAACGCAAGGAGGCTGCTCGCCAACGTGAGCGGACTCGGCCGATTCGCAAAAATATTGAAAAATGTGAAAGCCAGATCGGAAAGTTGCAGCCAAAACTGGCTGCAATTGAAGAAAAGCTGTCAGATACTGGTCTGTATGATGCAGCGCGTAAGGATGAATTGCTTAAGCTCATGAATGAGCAGACTGAACTGAAAGCACAACTGGAAACTGCTGAAGAACAGATGCTGGAACTGATGATGGAATTAGAGGAACTGGAACAGTCTTTCTAGGGAAAGCTAATTTTAATATTTGTTTAAAGCTTCAAGGATCATTAACTATAGTTACTGATCCTTTTTTTATGGGTTTATATTTTCTCTGCTATTAGTAAATCTTTTCTCTTACCTATTTTCCTACACTTCTCAGCTTGGTTAATCATTTACTCGATTTTTGACATATTTTGTAGTGAATTACGCAAATACTATATAAGTTTATTTTTTAAACACTCGGCTTCCTTATTTCATACATTAATTTACAGCTCTAGGTCAGGTTATAAGGCTCTAATAAAAAGGCTTTTTAATAATCAGCAGCCTTATTTGAGACTATTTATGTTGAACTAGAGAGGAAATCCGCATGCGTGCTCTTACCTATCATGGTGCTCGGGATGTACGAGTTGAATCTGTTCCAGATCCAGTGATTCAGGAACCAGATGACGTTATTTTAAGGGTGACAGCCACCGCTATCTGTGGCTCAGATCTACATCTATACCGGGGTAAAATCCCGGCCACTGAAGACGGTGATATTTTCGGCCATGAATTTATGGGAGTTGTAGAAGAAGTCGGCCCTGCAGTGACAGAAGTCAAAAAAGGTGACCGGGTGATCATTCCCTTTGTCATTGCATGCGGTCACTGTTTTTTCTGTGAACATGAACTGATGGCTGCCTGTGAAAATACCAATACGGGTCGTGGTGCAATTCTCAATAAAAAACAGATTCCACCAGGAGCAGCCTTGTTTGGCTTTAGCCACCTGTATGGTGGTGTTCCGGGTGGTCAGGCTGAATATGTGCGGATTCCCAAAGGTAATGTCGGACCGTTTAAGGTTCCCGGCTCCTTGCCTGATGAAAAAGTATTATTCCTGACCGATATTCTGCCAACAGCCTGGCAGGCAGTAACCAATGCTCAAGTCACCCGTGGTTCTACAGTGGCAATTTATGGTGCTGGTCCAGTCGGTCTGTTATCTGCAGCTTGTGCACGGATGCTCGGTGCCGAACAGATCTTCATGGTAGACCATCACCCTTATCGCTTGCGATTTGCTCATCAAACCTATGGGGTCATTCCGGTCAACTTTGATGAAGTCGATGCAGCTGAATTTATTATTCAAAATACAGCAGGTTATCGCGGTGTTGATGCGGTTATTGATGCCGTTGGTTTCGAAGCCAAAGGGAGTGTTCTGGAAACCGTAATGACCAACCTGAAATTAGAAGGTTCGAGTGGTTCAGCGCTCAGACAATGTATTGCAGCGGTCCGCCGTGGCGGTGTGGTGAGTGTACCTGGGGTTTATGCCGGTCCAATTCATGGCTTCCTGTTTGGTGATGCCTTTGACAAAGGTTTGACCTTTAAAATGGGACAAACCCATGTGCATAAATACTTGCCGCAGTTGCTCGAACATATTGAAAATGGAGATCTGTCTCCAGATGTGATTATTACCCATCGCATGAAACTGGAAGATGCTGCGGAAGGTTACCGTATTTTTGATAAAAAGGAAGAAGACTGTCGTAAAGTCATTCTGACACCGTAAATGTACTAAAAGAATAAAAAGCGCCTTCTAGGCGCTTTTTATTCTTTAATTAAGACAGATCAAATCACCTGTTTCTATTTTTCAAGTTTCTTCATCAAAAACTCTGTTTAACAGAAGTTATTTAATTTTTACTCCTCTTTCTAACTTGTAGAAAGTAGTTCAGCAAAGTTCGAATATAAATACTGATCTAGAAAAGCAACCCAAAGAATAAACCAGTAATAACCATATTTAACCCAGTGATTTTAAAAATAAAATTAAATTTCACTTGATTATTAAAATAATTATGTAGTTTAACTACATTTAAATTTTCAAGAAAAAATAAGTTCCACGCCCACTATTAAATAAAACTACATTAACCACATAAGCGTTTATTTTATATAATATTTATTTTAATTTTCTATAAAAAAGTAAGCAAACTAATCTGTTTTGGACAGTTTTGGCTCAAACGCAGAAATCCCGCATAAGCTGCTCATTTAAATTTAAAACATTATTTTAAATTTAAAAATATTTACCCACAAGTCACCAGAGAATAAATTTGAATTTGAAATAAGAGCTGATTTAAAAGTGAACCTATTGTGGATAAATACTATCTTATTCACATAAATAAATATGGATAACTTTAGAGTTATCCACACTATTGATCAAGCTTTGAACTTATTTAGGAATGGGAATATTCATACATATTTTGATTTATTAATTACTTTATTTTTATAAATTTGTTAAGCGATTGAAAATCTAGGATTTTAGAAATCGAAGTTCAATGATTTTCCATTCATTTTCATAGCGCCATAATTCCTGAATACGATGTTTATCTTTAGCCAAACCAGTCATCACACAGCATTCCGTCTGATCTGCATTATATTCGTAATCTTCATATTCTACTTCAGGCTTATGCGGCTTCCAGACCCCATTCTTGACCGCATGCGCAATCCTGTCATAACGGACATAACTGGTTTCTACACGGTTTTTCTGCTCAAACACTACCTTAAAGTCTTCATGTTCATACTGACGCAGAACCTCATAATGACCGGTATAGAATGCATTAGCCCAAATTTCACGAACTTCTTCAAGCTGGCTATCCATGGATAAACCTCTTTATTGCTATAGGCTGGCCCAGATCAGACAAATACTGCGAATAAAAAAATCACCAGATAGGGTGCCAGAATCACTGATCAGCTGCTGAATATGCTAACCAGTTAAAATGACACTAGCATAAATTGATCATAAAAAAAGCACCCCGAAAGGTGCTTTTTTAAGTGTATTGTGTATCAGTTATGCATCGATATCTGCATTCAGAGCATTCTCTTCAATGAAGGCACGGCGTGGTTCTACGTCGTCACCCATCAAGCAAGAGAACATACGATCTGCTTCAATCGCATCCTGTACCGTCACCTGTAGCATATTACGGTTTTCTGGATCCATAGTGGTTTCCCACAGCTGATCCGCATTCATCTCACCCAGACCTTTATAACGCTGGATCATCATGCCGCGACGTGAGTCTTGCAGGATGTGCTGCCATACTTCATGGAAGCTATTCACTAGAATCTTGCGCTCACCTTTTTGCAGGTAAGCACCCTCTTCAAGTAACGTAAACCAGCTCTTCGAGTTCTTCAATAAACGTGCATATTCACTTGAACCCAACAGACCTGAATCAAGCAGATAAACATGTGGCAGGTTATGGATATAAATCGTGATACGTGGCAGATAAGTCACAGACTTGTTGCCTTCTGCATCTTCCTTCTCGAAGGTTTCAATACCCAGCTCAGGACGCAGGCTTGGTTGCTTGTCTTCGATGTGTTGACGCAACTGCATTGCCCAGTTTTCTACATAATCCAGATCAGCTGCCTGATCCAGTTTAAATGCTTCAAGCGCCAACAGACCATCCAGCAATGTTGCAGGATAACGCAGGGTTAAACGATTCAAGCTTTTTTGCGAGGTCTGGTAATCTGCAATCACATTTGCCAGTGCATCACCACGAATAGCAGGTGCATCCGCACTGATGTGCAGTTCAAGTTCATCAATCGCATTCGAAATCAGGTAAGTTTCCAGTGCATCATTATCCTTAATGTACTGTTCCTGCTTGCCTTTTTTCAGCTTGTATAGCGGTGGCTGTGCAATATAAATATGACCACGTTCTACCAGTTCCGGCATTTGACGGAAGAAGAAGGTCAACAGCAAGGTACGGATGTGCGAACCATCTACGTCAGCATCGGTCATGATAATAATTTTGTGATAACGCAACTTGTCCGGGTTGTATTCTTCACGGCCAATACCACAGCCCAGTGCAGTAATCAGCGTCCCTACTTCAGCCGATGAAATCATACGGTCGAAACGTGCACGTTCTACATTCAGGATTTTACCTTTCAGTGGCAAGATTGCCTGCATCTTACGGTTACGGCCCTGTTTCGCAGAACCACCCGCCGAGTCGCCCTCGACCAGGTACAGTTCAGACAATGCTGGATCTTTTTCCTGACAGTCTGCCAGTTTACCTGGAAGACCGGCAATGTCTAACGCACTCTTACGACGTGTCATTTCACGTGCTTTACGCGCTGCATCCCGGGCACGTGCGGCATCTATGATTTTACCCGCGATTGATTTCGCTGCTTGCGGATTCTCTAACAAGTACTCTGAGAATGACTTATTCATGGCCTGTTCGACCGCAGTTTTTACTTCGCTCGACACCAGCTTTTCTTTGGTCTGTGATGAGAATTTCGGATCCGGTACTTTCACCGATACAATCGCAGTCAAGCCTTCACGTGCATCATCACCAGATACTGCAACTTTTTCTTTTTTCAGAATATTTTCACTTTCCATATAGTTATTTAAACCACGGGTCAGTGCAGCACGGAAACCGGCTAAATGCGTACCACCATCCTTTTGCGGGATGTTGTTGGTAAAGCAGCGTACATTTTCCTGATAAGAATCATTCCATTGCAATGCCACTTCTACCCCGATCCCGTTCTCCGCCATCGTAGTAAAATGGAAGATATCATTCAGGTGAGTTTTGCCCTCATTGATATATTTCACAAATTCGGACAGACCACCTTCATAATCAAATACATATTCAGCATTAATGCGTTCATCACGCAGTACGATACGCACACCGGCATTCAGGAACGACAGTTCACGTAAACGGCGCGCCAGAATATCGACATTGAAAATGGTCTGACTAAAGGTTTCAGCACTTGGCCAGAAACGTACACGGGTACCGGTTCGGTCTGTATCACCGATGACTTTTAACGGGTACTGTGAATCGCCATGACGGTATTCCTGCTGATGAATATGACCAGCACGATGAATGGTCAGTTCCAGTTTTTCTGACAGGGCATTTACAACCGAAACACCTACCCCGTGCAGACCACCAGAGACCTTATAGCTGTTGTCATCAAACTTACCGCCGGCATGTAGAATAGTCAGAATTACTTCTGCTGCAGACACACCTTCTTCAGGATGAATATCAGTTGGAATACCACGGCCGTTATCTGATACTGACACCGATTCATCTTCATGAATAGTCACTAAAATTTCATCACAGTGACCTGCCAGCGCCTCATCAATCGAGTTGTCGACCACCTCGAAAACCATGTGGTGTAAGCCTGTACCGTCGTCTGTATCACCAATGTACATGCCCGGACGCTTACGCACAGCGTCTAAACCACGTAATACCTTGATGCTAGAGGAATCATAAGCCTTTTCAATGGTTTGTTCTGGTTGAGAAGCAGCTTGATCTTCTGAACTCATGGTTTCTCCCTAGTGAAAAATAGGTCTATCCAAAGATGGGTAAAACTTTAAAATACTATTGCACAACAACCTGAACGATACCGTTTTCAACATTGAATAACTGATATGAGATAGACAAATCATGTAAATGCTTTTGTACTGATTCGTGGTCTAAAGTGGTAATAAAAACTTGACTACCAAGTTGGCTCAATCGCTCAATTAAACGTTGTTGGGCGGTTAAATCTAATTCTGCTGTCAGATCATCTAATAATACCACAGTTTCCTTATTACAAGAATGTAGCATTGCAATTTGAGACAGTTTTAACGCCATCAGCAGCAGCTTTTTCTGTCCACGAGACAGGATCACATCTGCATCTCCCAGAGGGGTCTTCAGGCGCAAATCTGCGCGATGTGGGCCGTATTCTGTATAGCGTCTTTCAACGTCCCGCTCATGATGATTGGTCAGGTCATTGAGCAGGCCAGTTTCAGCATGAAAGCCAGGGCTATAATCCAGGCTAATCGTGAGATCTGGCAGCAAATGTTTCAGGTCTTCCTCAAAGAAAACTTTCCATTGCTCGACAATACCGACCCGTTGTGAATGCAGAATCTCACCATATTGACTGAGCATATGGTTCCACGGCTCCAGCTCTGACAGACTGAGATAGCGCCTGGACTTTAGCAAGCTGTTGCGCTGCTTCAAGGCACGCGAATAATATTGCCAGGCATGATAGAACTCTGGTTCCACGTGGAACATTAACCAGTCCAATAACTGTCGGCGTGGCTTGGCACCATGATCGATAATATCGGTGCTTTGTGGATCAATCAGCTGCAAAGGTAGCAGCTTGGCCAGCTGCCCCTGGGTCGCCACCAGATCACCATTTACCTTGATCAACTGCTCACCACTGGCCATTTTCTGCATACCGACTTTTTCAGCATCAGACTGGGCAAACACGATCGCATCCGCAGCACTGTGCTGAATGTAATTTTTAGGAATATGGGTACGAAAAGAACGCCCTGTGGCCAACAGGTGAATGGCTTCCAGAATAGAGGTCTTGCCTGAACCATTCTGGCCATAAAAAACGTTAAACGGCTGCAATCCCTGGAGAGCAACCGTTTTTAAATTTCGTACACGCTCTATATGCAGACGCGTAATATGCATGATTAGCTTGTGCCTGGATGCTGCCGCTTAAACGCGCATCGGCATGACCACATAAGTTTGATCAGTATGTGCAGGATCCTGAACCAACACCGACTGGTTTGCTTCGGTCATGCTCATGGAGACATCATCACCGTCCAGCACACCCAAGACTTCTAGCAAATATTGCGCATTGAAAGACATTTCCATGGGTGCATCCGCATACTGAATGGCCAGATCTTCAATCGCTTCATCCTGCTCCGGGTTATTGGCACGCAGTTGCAGTGAATCCGCATTAAAGTTCAGGAATACACCACGAAGTTTCTCATTACTCAAAATCGCAACACGTTGCAGAGATTGCTTAAATACGTCATGTGCGATGATCACGTGCTTGTCACCACCACGTGGAATCACACGGCGATAGTCAGGGAATTTACCATCAATCAATTTGGTGGTGAAACGTACTGTAGTATCCCCCTGCTCCTTATCACGGTTTGCAACAGTGATAGTTACATTTAGCAATTCACGACCAATCAGCAATGATAACTGATCATCTTCAACACTAAGTAAACGCTGTAATTCACCTACTGCCTTACGTGGCACAATCGCCTGGATTGGCTGAGCTGCAGTCGATTGCGCAGCTGTTTCACACAGCGCCAGACGGTGACCATCCGTAGTCACTGCACGCAATTGGTTAGCATCAATTTCCAGTAATGTACCGGTCAGGTAGAAACGTACATCCTGTACCGCCATCGCAAACGCAGTTTTTTCAAACAGGCGTTTTAGTTCACGCTGGGTCACAGTTACCTGGGTGCCCTGACTGTTTTCAGTCGACAGCAATGGATAGTCTTCAGCAGGCAAGGTACCGAGCACAAAACGGCTGTTTCCAGACTTCAAAATACAGCGCTGATCTTCAGTAATTTGCAGATCTACCAACGCAGCTGATGGCAAAGATTTACAGATATCAACCAGCTTACGTGCAGGAACCGTGGTTTCACCGGCTTGCAAACATGCACCTTCATTCAGAGGCATACTTGCTACCAGTTCTACCTCAAGATCTGAACCAGTCACCGTTAATGCTTGAGCTGTCACTTGAATTTTCAGGTTAGACAGAATGTTTAAGGTATGGCGACGTTCAACCGCTCCTACGACATGTGATAGAACATTCAGTAAGCTCTCTTTCGCGATTTTTAAACGCACGGTACATTCCTCTGAAAACTGAAGATTAATATGGAAAAGTTAATTATTTAGCACTGTACTATGCGGCAAAAAAAGCCGCATAGCAAGCGCAGAATTTGAGCGTTTTGGCTTAGCTTTGCAGCAGGCGCTGCAGGTTTTTATAGTCCTCGTTGAAGATCGGATCTTCCTCACGCAGACTCAATACTTTTTCACAGGCGTGCATCACGGTACTGTGGTCACGACCACCAAATGCCATGCCAATTTCCGGGAAACTGTCTCCGGTCAATTCACGTGCCAGACCCATTGCAAGCTGACGCGGACGTGCATAAATACGGGTACGTTTCGGACCGACCAGTTCTTTCAGCGGAATACGGAAATATTCACTGACCACACGCTGAATATTTTCAGTACTAATGGTGCGGGCGCGAATCGCCAAAACATCTTTTAAGGATTCACGCACTACATCCAGATCAATCGGTGTGCCTTTAAAGCGGGAAATCGCCACCACTTTATTTAATGCACCTTCAAGCTCACGCACATTGGCGACCACTTGTTGTGCGATAAACAGTGCGCAGTTACGTGGCAGGTCAACTTCATTGCTTTCGGCTTTTTTAAGTAAAATTTCAATACGGGTTTCAATATCGGGCGGTTCAACCCCTACCGACAAACCCCATGAGAAACGTGAAACCAGACGTGGATCCAGCTCCGTCAATTCTTTCGGATAACGATCCGAGGTCAAGATGATCTGTTTCGATTCATCCAACAGTGCGTTAAAAGTATAGAAAAACTCAACCAGACTAGCCTCTTTACCCGCCAATAAATGAATATCATCGACCAGTAATAAATCCAGAGAACGACAGTTTTTCTTGAATTCTTCAACCTTGCCCTGCTGCAGCGAGCTGACAAAGTCCTGCACAAAGCTTTCTGCGGTCATATACATCACGCGGGCATTCGGTTTGGCTTGCAATAATGCATTCCCTACTGCCTGCATCAAGTGGGTTTTACCCAGACCGGTCGGGCCATACAAAAATAATGGGTTATGTTGAGATGCACCGAGCTGGGTCAAAACCTTACGGCAGGTTTCTGCGGCCATCTGATTCGAGCGGCCTTCCACAAATAGAGAAAAAGTGAATAAGGGATTTAGCTGACGCTTGCGGCTATTTTTAACCGATTCTTCTTTTTCTTTACGTAGGCGAGGCGCAGGCGTACTCATTGGCTGTGTTTCTAAAGCAGCCGTGGTGGTCGCTGGCTGTTCACTGGCAGATAAAATCGCACCAGGTCGGGAATCCACCAGAATTTCAACTTTACGGATCCGGCCTTCAGATAACTGTTCTGCCAGAATCGAGATCAGCTCCAGATGATGTTCTTGAATGTAACGCGTCCAGTAAGGGTTCGGTGCATAAAGACGAAGGGTATCGTCCAGTTCCTCTGCAACCAGTGGGCGTATCCACATTGTAAAGACATTTCCAGAGAGCTCTTGTCGCAAGCGATTTAAGCAGTCTGTCCAAAGCATGTGAATCCCCTATTCATTCCATTGTTTATTCAAAAGCCATTGCCGCACCTAAAAGCGGGTCGCCATTCTAACCAAGTTATCCACATCTGTCATGAAATATTCAGCATAAATCGTTCAAAAAAGCGCTTTTCATGCATAAATTTAAATTTAAAAACTAGTGTGGATAAGTTTATCCGCAAGCTGTGGATAAAATATAGCATAAAGTTATCCACAAAGTATAAAAATTATAGAAACAGTTTTATCCACAATATAAGATTATGTTTATTAAAATTAAAAATGCATTTTCCACAGAAAAACAGCTCCCTAATAGTAATAAATTTAAATTTATAAATTTGAATTTATTTATAAGATCCGGACTTTCTGTGGATAACCAACACCCGGTTTAAATTTAAATTCAAAACGAGAATCTAAATTTGAATTGTGTATAGTATTGTGGATAAATCTGTTGATATAGATGTTAATAACTAAAATATAACATTAAAACAATTATTTATATTGTGGTTAACTATTTTATTCACTCTTTGACTACACAATTTGAAAAGTATCAGGCAAGCCAATCCCTAGACTAATTTGAAAAGAAATATGCTTTTGCATTGACAGCTCAAGCAATGAGCACTAAAATCGCGGACCTTCATAGAAAGATCATTTTTGGAGTTTCGACATGAAACGTACATTCCAACCATCTGAATTAAAGCGTAAACGCGTTCATGGTTTCCGTGCTCGTATGGCTACTAAAGCTGGTCGTCAAGTTCTAGCTCGCCGTCGTGCAAAAGGTCGTCACAGCTTAACTGTTTAATCAGTTAGGCTTCGCCGACTTTGGGTGATATGACAACACTTTATGGTTTTGGCACAGAGTTACGATTACGCTGTGCTGCCGATTATAAAGGTGTCTTTGATGGTGCGCTTTTAAAAGTGCATCAACCCCATTTCTTATTTCTTGCAAAACCGTCCGAACTGCCAAATAGCCGTTTGGGTTTAGTTGTTGCCAAGAAAAAAGTGCGCCGTGCGCATGAACGAAATCGAGTAAAACGTCTTGCTCGCGAAAGTTTTCGCCTGCATCAACAGCAGCTCAGCGATCTGGATATTGTGGTGATGCCAAAAGCTGGTATTGATACAGTCCCGAATGCAGAATTGCACCAGCAACTACAATTTGCTTGGCAGAAACTCAACCGTCTTGCCAAAAAGCATATAAAAATAGCTCCCTCCCCACAAAAGTAGAGATGGCCAATGGTACGTTTACTGCATTGGTTAATACGTTTCTATCAGATTGCGATTAGTCCTTTACTTGGACCACGCTGTCGTTATCTTCCAACATGTTCTCAATATTCCTTGGAAGCAGTCCATACACATGGAGCTGTGCGTGGTGTGTGGCTGGCTACTAAACGTATTTGCCGTTGTCATCCGTGGGGTGGCTCAGGATACGATCCTGTTCCTCCGAAAGCGATTCGTTTTATTTCATTTCAGCAAATAGATTCTCAAACGCTTCACGTTGCTGTACCCTTTCGTGATCGTTTATTGAACCAAAATCACTCTCACCACTTGGGGTAATACATATGCAACAATGGGCCAGGATTGCAATTCTCGGGGCTATGTTTGTTGTCGCATATTTGCTCATTTTGGCGTGGCAAAAAGATTATGGAAATGCGGAAACTCAACCTCAGCAGGAAACTGCAGTTGTGTCGCAAGAAGTGTCAGCAGATTTGCCAAATGCTCAGACGGCTACCGCCGCTTCTGATGTGCCACAAGCAAATGTTCCAGCGCAGCAAGCCACGGATGCTACAGCACCTGTAAGTCAGCAGCTTATTTCAGTACAAACTGACCTTTATCATCTTTGGATTAATCCTAAAGGTGGTGATATTGTTCGTGTTGAATTACTCAATCATGACAAAAACAAAGACAGCGATGAACCTTTCGTCATGCTGGAAAGCGATGCGAAACGTACTTATGTCGCGCAGTCAGGTTTAATTGGTCTAAATGGACCGGACAGCAGCCGTAATGGCCGTCCAAGCTATGAGCTAGAAAAAACTGCTTATACCCTGGCAGATGCCAAGGCAGTCAAAAATAAAGATGGCGAGAATGTAAAAGTTCTGTCTGTACCAATGGTATTCAAGACGGCAGATGGTGTAGAAGTCATCAAAACCTTCAATTTTACTGAAGGTGAATATCCAGTTGTCGTGAACCACAAGGTTATCAACCGCAGTGGACAGGCTTGGCAAGGTCAAATGTTTGGCCAGATCAAGCGTGACAATTCTGAGGATCCAGGCAAATCTGATCAAGGTATCTTTACTTTAGGTACTTTCTTAGGTGGCGCTTGGGGTACCCCGGATGAGCATTACAACAAGTTGAAATTTGACAACTTTGTTGAAGAAAAACTCAGCACTGAAGCCAAAGGCGGCTGGGTTGCGATGGTGCAGCACTACTTTGTCAGTGCATGGGTACCAGGTAACCTGAAACTGACACAGGGCAATGGCGAGGCCTATACGGCGAAGCTGGAATCACGTAAGTCAACTGATAACATGAATATCATTGGCTTTACCTCTCCGACCTTCAATGTACCTGCCGGTACTGTGGCTGAAATTGATGCGACCTTCTATTCTGGTCCAAAAATCCAGTCAGAGCTCAAAGATCTGGCAACAGGTCTGAACCAGACTGTAGATTATGGCTGGTTATGGCCGATTGCCAAACTACTATTTGTTGGTCTGGAATTTTTCCATGGCCTGGTAGGTAACTGGGGCTGGGCGATCATTCTGTTGACTATTCTGGTAAAACTGATCCTGTGGCCATTGTCGTCGAAGAGTTACCGCTCTATGGCGAAAATGCGTGTGATTGCGCCAGAAATGCAGCGTATGAAAGAAGAGTTCGGTGAAGACCGTATGCGCTTCTCTCAAGAGATGATGGCACTGTACAAACGCGAGCAGGTAAATCCACTTGCCGGCTGTTTACCGCTCTTGCTGCAAATGCCAATCTTCCTGGCATTGTACTGGGTACTGATGGAATCTGTGGAACTGCGTCATGCACCATGGATGCTGTGGATTCAGGATTTATCTTCAATGGATCCTTGGTTCATCCTGCCATTGCTGATGGGTGCAACCATGTATATCCAGCAGTCGTTGAACCCACAACCGACTGATCCAATGCAGGCGAAAGTGTTCAAGATCATGCCAGTGATCTTTACAGTATTCTTACTGTTCTTCCCGGCTGGTCTGGTGCTGTACTGGATTGTCAACAACCTGATTACCATCCTGCAGCAAAGCTTGATCAACAAGTCTGTTGCCAAAGATCGTGCACAACGTGATGAGGCAAAGCCAGTCAACTAAGTTGAACTGACGGGCTGAATAAATCCGCTTAAGATGGTAATCTTAGGCGGATTTTTTTTGGCTGTACTTTTTGTTCTTCTGCAGGTGAATTTTATGCTCAACCCAACCACTACGATTGCTGCGATTGCGACACCACCGGGGCGTGGCGGCGTTGGGGTGATTCGTCTGTCTGGTCCAAAATCTTATGCAATTGCCCAGGCGCTAACTCGAAAAGAATTGCCTAAAGCCCGATTTGCCGGTTTTCGCCAGTTCTATGATGCGGCAGGTGAAGTCATGGATGAAGGTTTAGCGATCTGCTTTCCGAATCCAAATTCTTTCACGGGCGAAGATGTGGTTGAATTGCAAGGCCATGGTGGTCCAGTGATTCAGAATGCCCTGCTGGCACGTTTGCTGGAACTTGGGGCAATAGCAGCCAAAGCGGGTGAATTCTCCATGCGTGCCTTTGAAAATGGCAAGCTGGATCTGGTCCAGGCTGAAGCCATTGCTGACCTGATTGATGCGACATCGCAAGCGGCTGCACGTTCGGCAGTACGTTCTCTGCAAGGCGCATTTTCGACCAAGGTGAATGCCGTACTTGAGCAGCTGATTCATTTGCGTCTGCATGTAGAAGCGGCAATTGATTTCCCGGAAGAAGAAATTGATTTTCTGGCGGATGGCAAGATCCTAAATCTGCTGGATGGCGTATCCAGTGCAATCACTCAAGTACAGCAATCTGCGCGTCAGGGCCAGCTTCTACGTGAAGGTTTGCAGGTGGTCATTGCCGGTAAACCTAATGCCGGTAAATCGTCCTTGCTGAATGCTTTGGCCGGGATTGAACGCGCCATTGTGACCGATATTGCGGGTACGACACGTGACGTTTTGCATGAGAAAATTACCTTAAATGGTTTGCCAATTACCCTGACTGATACTGCCGGTCTGCGTGAAACGGGTGATATCGTGGAAAAAGAAGGGATTCGTCGTGCAATCAAGGAAATTGAACAGGCGGATCTGCTGTTGCTGGTCTATGACCTGAGTCAGGGTGATGATCCATTACAACTGGCACAGGAATATTTTGCTGAACATATTGAACCGAAACGCCTGATGCTGATTGGTAATAAAGCAGATTTGACCGATGCCGAAGCTATCATCGATGATTTTCAGGGTTTCCGTCATATCACTGTCTCAGCCAAGCAGGAAACCGGTGTACAAGCGCTCATAGATGCGATTACAGCGCATGCAGGCTTCCAGCCTGAAGAAGATACCTTTATTGCCCGTACTCGTCATTTAGACGCAATGAAGCGTACCCAGGTGTATCTGGCTGAAGCTCGTGAACAACTGGTAGTATATAACGCAGGTGAGTTAGTGGCAGAATCCTTGCGTCTGGCACAGAATGCTCTAGGTGAGATCACCGGTGACTTTAGTGCGGATGACCTGTTGGGCAAGATCTTTGGGTCGTTCTGTATTGGAAAATAATCTTCAAGATATATAAAAAGCCCTCCATAGAGGGTTTTTTATATCAGCCTTTTACACACAGTTTCTGATGTGATACCCAGAGAATTACACATAAAATACTAATCACCGCACAGAAGCTGATGACAGCAAAACCCAAGCCAAAATGATCGGCCAGATAACCCACTGCAATAATCGGCACAATTGTGCCTAAATAACCCATAAACAGATAGGTCGACATGACTGCGGCCCGATTCTGTAAAGTTGTGATTGCATGAATCACGCCAAAGGCACCCATCAGGGCAAAACCATGTCCAATTCCAAACAGAATATCACTGACAAAAAATAAGATGCTCGTTTTGAGGAGCATACACAGTGCAAGACTTATCAGACTCGCAAACATAATGATCAAGCCAATATTCAGACATTTCTTTGCAGCAACCGCTTTAGCAAAGAACTGCACCATGGCAGAAATCAACAAAATGCAGGTGATGGCGGTACCACTGACTAGAGGCCCATGCCAAGGCAGAATATCCTGCAGAAAAGAGGGCGACAGTGAGGCAAATAAACTAAAGGCAGCAAAGGCACAAAATGCGGTCAAACCCACGATCATAAACAAAGCATGATATTGAGGCTCAGGACGCAGTAATTTCGGTGCAATACTAAAGGGCTGACGTTCAAATGCTGGCACTTTTAACCAGAACAAGCCAATAAAACACAGTACTGCCCCCCAAATAATAGGCAGATATGGAGTAATCAGTGGCGTCTGAGAAAACTGCGCAATGATTCCGCCGACCAACGGACCCAGACCAAAGCCAACCGCAGTCAGAATCGATACCAGTTGCGGCGCAAACTGCTTATGACTCTCTGGAATGGTTTGCATCATGCCAATCATGGCAGAAGTGGTCATGAGACCTGAGGCAATCCCGATAATGAAACGCCCCACTGATAAAATCAGTGCATTGTCTGCAAAGATGGAAATGATTAAGCCTAGACTGATAAATACCAAGCCGATTTGTAAGGTTCTTAAAAAACCAATACTGTTACTGGTTCGTCCCAGAAACAACAGAGAGCCTAGACAGCCAAACATATAGGCGACAAAAATATAAGTAATCTGGCTTGGAGATAGATGCCAAACCTGTTGATAAATAGGGTAAAGCGGGCTGGCCAGTGCCGTGCCGATAGTTCCCATAATCAATGTAAGGCTGACCATGGCGAATGGTCGCCATGTGGTATTTATTGTCATGCTGCTGCCATAGAAGTTCAACATCACGCTTCCAGAAAAATGATGTTGAATAAAAATTTGAATGGAAAGCAGTGTATCGGTTAGATGAAAAAGCGGTCAATTATCTTGCTGTAAACAAAACAAAAATATTCAGCAGAAAAAATTAGCCATAACGCTTGAGCAATTTTAAAAATTCCTGAAGATCCTGTTCATTGACAGCTTCTGGATCTTTGATTACATGCTCTCTAAGGTGCTCCTCAATCAGTTCATTCATCAGACCATTCACCGCCCCCTTAATGGCAGCGACCTGTTGTAGCACATCAATACAGCTAGGTTCTTGTTGTGTCAGTGAGGCTTCCACCGCATGAATCTGACCTTTTAAACGCCGTACACGATTTAATATTTTTTTATCTTCATGCAAATGACTCACCACAAGTCTCCAAAAATAAATATACTAAGGGGGAGTATATAAATAAGACCACTCGAATGCAAAACAATACCGCTCCACAGCACAACCATCAGTTTGATCAAGGCAATCCACTGGCACAGAAGAAAATACTGCTCGCCACAATCCTGACTGCCGTGATGATGGTATTTGAGATTATGGGTGGCTGGGTCTTTCAATCCATGGCCTTGCTGGCAGATGGCTGGCATATGAGTTCCCATGTCCTGGCCTTGGGACTTGCCTTTGCCGCCTACAAAGCAGCACGTCATTATGCCGATGATCCTCGCTTTAATATGGGGACTTGGCGTATTGAAATTCTGGCAGGTTATAGTAGTGCCATCATGCTATTGGTGATTGCGGGCTTTATGGCTTTTCATTCGATTGAACGCCTGTTTGCTCCGGTAGAGATTCACTATAATGAAGCTATTCCTATTGCGATTTTAGGTTTATTTATTAATCTGATCTGTGCCTGGTTGCTGCATGATGGTGGACATGAACATGCTCATGGGCATCACCACGATCATGAGCATCATCCTAGCCATTCTGACCATCAGCATGACCTGAATCATCAGGCAGCATTTATGCATGTAGTAGCAGATGCCCTGACTTCAGTCTTTGCCATCATAGCCCTGCTTGCCGGTAAGTATTTCGGCTGGGATATTCTGGATGCTGTGCTCGGGATTGTTGGCTCAGTTCTGGTCGCACGCTGGTCTATTGGTTTATTGAAACAGACTGCCAAAACCCTGCTGGATGCCGATATGGATGCACCGGTGGTAGATGAAATCCGGGAAGTTGTCGCGGAATTTGGTCCTTTAGTAAAACTTTCTGACCTGCATGTTTCCCGCGTTGGGAAAGGCAAGTTTGCCTGTTTTGTGGCGCTGGAGACTACGCTAGATTTAAGCCCTGATCAGGTCCGTGAAGCGATTTCTATTCATGAAGAAATCGTGCATATTTCTGTAGAGATTAATCCGGTTACCTCTATTTCATGAGCAGTTTATGTTCCACGTGAAACATCAAGAATATTGAACCGTGATAGTACATAAATTATCTGATTTTTCTGCATGAAACGCATAGAATCAGCACTACTTTACTCTGACATGAGCAGGAGATTCATGCTGAAACCTATCCTACTGCTGGCCATGACGGTATTGGCTACGAGCCTTAGCTTTGCCGATATCAATACAGTCAAAGCTAACCTGGCCAAACATAGCCCAGACCTGAAGATTGAAAATCTTCAGACTACTGAAATGAAAGGGATCTATAGTGGTTCTATGGATGGACAAGTGGTTTACCTGAACGAGGATGCCAAGCATCTCATCGGTGGGTCTATGATTCGCCTTGCCGATAAGCAAAATCTTACCCGGGATCTGGTGCTGAAACAGAACAGTATCGACTGGAAAAAGCTGCCTTTACAGGATGCATTGAAAACAGTACGAGGCACTGGCAAGCGTCAGTTGGCGATTTTTTCTGACCCCAATTGCCCCTATTGCAAACAGCTTGAACTAGAACTTAAAAAGCTTAATGACGTAACCCTTTACACTTTTGTTCTGCCACTGAAAGCGCAATCTATAGCCCCTTCACGACAGATTTATTGTGAAAAAAATCCGGCTCAGGCCTGGGAGGATCTGATTAGTAAAGGTATTCAGCCTAAATCTGGCAATCGCTGCGCTAATCCGGTAGAACGCAACTTGGCCTTGGCTAAATCCCTAAATATTCAAGGTACCCCAGCAATTATTTTCTCGAATGGTTTTAAAGTCATGGGTGCCTATCCGGCTGAACAGATTGAAAAGATTCTGACAGAACTCGGTCTTTAATCTTAACTTTTGCTTGGTCATCTGAAGTATATCGAGAGCAGAAGCTTTGAATTGAATCTTGAAAAAGCTAGCAATAAAAAAGCACCCGACAGGGTGCTTTTTTCAATGCAAAACAGAAATTATTCAATTAAATATTTAGACAGTTCTGCGTTTGGTGACCATGTTGTAGATAAACAGAATGATAATGGCACCAATCACCGAAGCAATAAAGCCTGCTGCTGAACCTTCCTCATAAAGACCTAGCATACGACCGCCATAGGTCGCAAGTAATGAACCGGCAATCCCCAGTAGGGTTGTCATAATAAAGCCTGCCTTGTCATCTCCAGGATGGATTGCACGCGCAATTAAACCTGCGATAAAACCAATAACAATTGCAACTATAAGTGACCACATATGTATGCTCCTTTCTTATCATGTCTTTGTTTTTAAGTCATGTTCAGAAATCATCATCGGATAAGTCAAGTCTTCAATCTAGCGAAGTCCTGAAACGGAATGTTAGCTTTTTGTTCATGTGAAGCAGACATAAAAAAAGTGGCTATCGCCACTTTTTAAAGTTGGATCTCTTAAAGACCAATTTCACCAATAAAAGGCAAATGGCGGTACTTCTGGTCATAGTCCAGACCGTAACCGACAATAAACTTGTCTTCGACTTCAAAGCCAAGGAACTGCACATCCAGATTAATTTCACGGCGTGAAGGTTTGCTGACCAAGGTACAGAGCTGAATCGAGTTTGGGTTACGGGTTTGCAGAATTTCCAGAACTTTGCTCAGCGTATTGCCGGAATCGATGATGTCTTCTACCACCAGTACATCTTTACCACGGATTTCACCGTCTAAATCTTTCAGGATTTTTACATCACGTGACGATACCGTGCCACCACCATAACTGGACACAGTCATGAAATCCAGTTCATGTGGTTTTGAAATCACACGACATAAATCGGCCATAAAAATCACTGAACCACGTAACAAACCGATGAGCACAAGTTCTTTGTCACTATGGGCATAGTGTGCATCGATTTGAGCACCAAGCTCTTTGACTTTAGCTTGAATTTCTTCAGCGGAAATCATTACGCTCATTTGAACGGTCATGGGTAGATACCTAAAAAGTAAAAATAGCAAAATAAAAAAGGTGTTGACCTGCAACACCTGATATATCAGCAATTTTAATACATCCAGCAGGCAGATGCACCTGTTTTGCCCTGTGTTAATGTAATCATTTTTTCGGCAATTGTGAATCGCGCTTGAGTAAAAAAGCGCAGCCAATGGCTATTGCTGATAGCATGAACCATATGCGACGGCGTGATTTTTCAGGCTTTTTCCTGAGCTGTTGTTTTGACATAAACCGCCTCTCCAGAAACATAAGTCGCTGCAATATTACGGTCATCACCCAGCATAATCAGTGCAAAAAATGCATCTTCAATATTTTTGGCTTTGCTTTGACGCAGCTGTTGTAACGCCGTCGCATTCAGATCTAATACAACAAAGTCAGCTTCTTTACCGATATTAAAGTTGCCGAGTTGATCCTCCAGACTCAAGGCTTTGGCTCCACCTAGTGTCGCATGATATAGCGATTCAAAGGCAGACAGTTTATTACCTTGCAACTGCTGCACCTTATAGGCTTCATTCAGGGTTTGCAGCTGATTAAATGAGGTCCCTGCCCCGATATCGGTGCCCAGTCCCACTTTAACGCCTTTGTCCCAAGCCTTTTTCAAAGGGAATAAACCACTGCCCAGGAACAGATTTGAGGTCGGACAGAAGGCAATAGCCGAGTCGGTCTGATGCATGCAATCCCACTCCTGCTCTTCCAGATGCACACAATGAGCAAATACCGATTTAGAACCGGTCAGACCATAGTGATGGTAAACATCTAAATAACCCTGATGTTCTGGGAACAATTCCTTGACCCAGGCAATCTCATTCTTGTTTTCACTGAGATGAGTATGCACATACACATCCGGATATTCCGCTTTAAGTTGTCCTGCTTTTTTCAGCTGTTCAGCTGTCGAAGTTGGAGCAAAGCGTGGCGTGATCGCATACAGGTTACGGCCCTTGCCATGCCACTTTTCAATCAACTTTTTAGAGTCGGTATACGCTGTTTCTGCGGTGTCCGTCAGTGCTTCCGGTGCATGACGGTCCATTAGCACTTTACCCGCAATCAGACGCATATTACGCGTCGTCGCTGCATTAAATAAAGCATTGACTGATTCAGGATGGACGGTACAAAAGACCAATGCGGTCGTGGTGCCGTTTTTAAGTAATTCTTCTACAAAAAATTCGGCAATTTTTTCTGAATAAGCTGGATCCTGGAACTGGATCTCAGTCGGAAAAGTATAGGTATTTAACCATTCTAGAAGTTGTTCACCATAAGCACCGACCATTTCGGTTTGCGGAAAATGGATATGGGTATCAATAAAACCTGGTACGATCAGCTGCTCAGGATAATGAGCCACCTGCACTCCTTCAGGCAGATGCTGCTGCCCCTCTTCCCAGCTGCCAAACCATTGAATCTCACCATTCTGGCTGATGAGCAAGCCATCTTCTACATATCGCACTTGGTCGTGAATTTCACGCGCTTGGGCAACCGTATTCTTGATATCCAGGAAGCGACCGCGTACTGCCGTCGTTGCAATGATAGAAGACATTTAAAACCTGCGCTTTTTGATTTTTTCGATTGATTGTAGCTGAAAAATTAGCATGTTTATATGAACATTCATATTTAACCATGCGTATTTTTTATGAGATCAAATAATCACGCGTAATTTCAACAGAGCATGTGTGTGCAGCCAAACTTGTAGACAAATAAAAAAGCCTGCTGATGCAGGCTTTTTTGATGCTTAATCTTACAGCGTAGTTTCGTTATGTTTCTTGCTATGACGAATCGACAAGATCGCGGTCACAGTCAAGACAATCACAATAAAGCTCAGTGAAATCCAGATCGGCATATGGAATACATCCAGCATCAGCATCTTAAAGCCGATAAAGACCAAAATCAAACCTAGGCCATAAGGCAGATAATGCATTTTTGAGGCTGCACCCGAGAGCAGGAAGAACATTGCACGCAGGCCTAAAATTGCCATCAGGTTCGCAGTAAGCACAATGAAGGGGTCGGTGGTGACAGCAAAAATAGCCGGAATAGAATCGACTGCGAAGATGACATCAGAGGCTTCGACCAGAATCAGCACCAAGAATAACGGCGTTGCCCAAAGCAAACCATTTTGACGGACAAAGAATTTATCGCCCTGAAGTTGCGGGGTGATACGCATATGTTTACGTAGCCATTTCAGAATGGCCATATCTTCAATATTGCTGTCTTCTTCATGCTGACCACGCAGGAATTTGAAGCCGGTATACACCAGGAACGCACCGAAGACATACAGAATCCACGAGAATTCCTGTACAAACCAGGCACCAATAAAAATAAAGATTGTTCTGAGCACAATTGCACCCAGTACACCATATAACAGCAATTTACGTTGTAGCGCTGGTGGAATGGCAAAGGCGGCAAAGATCATCAGCCAGACAAAGACATTATCAATTGCCAGGGATTTTTCCAGCAGATAACCGGCAAAGTATTCCATGACCTTGGTATTGGCAATTGCCGCACCTGCAGTTTGCTCCAGATACAGCCATAATCCACCACCAAATAAAGTCGCGACACTGACCCAGGCAATACTCCAGTAGGCAGCAGTACGGACTTTGACTTCCTGACCATGCTGATGTTTAAAGCCGACAAAATCGATCACCAGCATGACTGCGACAATCGCGAAAAAGATAAGATACAGCCAGAGCGTACCAATGGTTTCCATGTGAATTCTCCACATCGGACGACTGGCCATAAAAAAACCTTGACCAGCTGCCAGATGAAAAACATCTATAACAACATGATCAAGGTCTTGCCTACATCTTAGTGTTTCACTTTTTTACATCAAGTGTAACCTAAAGATGCTCAGATACCGACTTTTTGCAAAGTGTAATGACGATATTCTGACACGTTCAAAAACTGAAATTTCATTCTTAAACGTTTGGAGGAGGCTACTCCCCTTGTTCAAACTAAATTTTGTCTGAGCGATAGCTCAATATAAATTAAGCATGACAGATTTTAATTAGGGATACAATTTTATTTACAAAAATCATTCACTAAGCTTTAAGAAAATCAGGACGGCGTACCAGAAACACACTAAGCGCAAATCCAAAAAATGCCAATAATCCTCCCATCCAGCCGATACAGCCCAAGCCAATTTGCGCGGTCACGATCCCGCCGAGTAATGCACCCCCACCAATCCCGACATTGTATAAACCTGAAAAGATTGCCATGGCTACATCGGTGGCATCTGAGGCGAGGTTTAAAGTCTTTGCCTGTAAAGCCAGACTAAAACCAATAATACTGACTCCCCACATAAGACTCAGGCTATTTAAGCCAAAAAGGCTCACTGACATTGGCAATAGCAAGAGCATCGATATACCCAGCCCTAAAGTGAAAAATGGAATCGTCAGTCGTGGAAACTGTGGTGCAAATTTACCAAACAAGTAGGAACCCAGGAAGCCTGCTCCGCCATAGATCAGCAGCAATGTTGTGGTCTGTGCAGAACTGAAATGTGCCACATTCAACGCAAAAGGTTCGATATAACTATAGGCTGTGAACTGGGCACTGATCACCAATACAGTCAGTGCAAAAAGTAGCATCAGGCTGGGTCGTCTGATCAGGCTTTTTAAACTGCTAAAGGAGCCTGAGTTAATACTCGGTAAATGTGGCAAAGTTTTGACCAGAATAAAGCAGACTAACGTGGCAATTACTGCAATTAGCCCAAAACTGTTACGCCAGCCATACGCTTCGCCAATCATCCGGCCAAAAGGAATCCCGAGTACCATTGCCATCGCAGTACCGGTAGATAGTAGGCCTAAGGCCTGAAATTCTTTTCCTTTCGGTGCTACACGCACTGTCAGTGATGCCGTGATTGACCAGAACAGTGCATGAGCAACTGCAATTCCGATCCGACTGATAACCAGGACAATGAAACTCCAGGCAAAATAAGACAGCACATGACTGGCAATAAAGACCATAAATAGCAGTGTAAGTAGGAAACGGCGTTCAATATTTCTAGTGAGTAGCATGATCGGTAAAGACAGTAATGCGACTACCCAGGCATAAATAGTCAGCATCAGCCCGACTTCTCTTGGAGTCATGGCAAAGCTCTTTCCTATATCGCTCAGTAGTGCTACTGGAATAAACTCGGTCGTATTAAAAATAAAAGCGGCATAGGCCAAGGTAATCACACAGATCCATTGGCGTGTAACAGAAAGAGGTTGAGCAGAAGCAGACATGAGGGAGGATCAATACAGGATCGGCACATTCTATGCTTTTGCCAGAAAATTTCACATGAGGCAGGCTGTAATTTTACTCAGCGGAATTAAAAAAATTGCAACATTGTAAAGCTGAGGACTATGGCAGTCTGAGATAAAATCTTGAGGTAAACCTATGCAGATTGAACACCAGGAACAAGGAACTAAAGGGGAATGGTATGTGGCGCAGAAAGACCAGCGCCTGGCAGAGATGACATATTCCCGGGCAGGTGATGATAAGTTCATTATTGATCATACCTGGGTGGATGACAGCCTACGCGGACAGCGTGTTGGACAGCAGCTGGTCGAAGCTGCGGTCGGTTTTGCCAGAATGCATGCTCTGAAAATTATTCCACTCTGCCCTTTTGCCAAGTCGGTGTTTGACAAAAATGAAAGCATACGGGATGTACTTCAGTAGGACTTCATCTAACTCAAAGATGGGACTAAACATCTATAAGATGTTTAATGGATGAGGATATGACGATATAACAGGTTGATCCTGGATTAGTACAACAGGTAAGAAAATGAGCGACATCAAACATCAGGACTCAAAGCGCGGCGGTGTATTTTACATGGAAGACAATGGTCAGCGCGTAGCAGAAATTACTTATCAATGGCGTGAACCGGACACCATTGTTGCTGACCATACCTGGGTCTCACATGCACTGCGTGGTAAAGGTGTGGCCCGTAAAATGCTGGATATTCTGGTCGAATTTGCACGTCAGAAACAGCTGAAAATTATTCCACAATGCTCTTATGTGCATGTCATGTTTAAGCGTGATCGGAATTTACATGACGTAGCGACTTTAGCCTTTTAAACCACCCCGTTGGAATAAAAAGATTCAAATGGATAAAAGACGATAAGCCCTGTTTATGGGCTTGTGGCAATCTATAAAGCAGAGTGCCACTGAAGAGTCCTAATCCCATCCAGACAATCTGTTCATACTGTTGCAGCATGATCAAAATAACGATGATCAGGGAGATGCTGGTCTGAAAAAAGGCGCGATGATCCACACAAATCAATAGTGCCCAAGTTAATAGCATGCTGCTGATCAGCATGTTAATCTCACGTTGCAAGCCCCAGCTATGCAACACGATGACTAGCGCGAAACACAGACATAACAAGCTTAACGTGATGAAAAGATCTTTTAGCATGTTTCACCCTCATTAAAAGCATTATCATTCGAGTAATTATTTTTCAATGATGTCTCTTTAATTTTTAATAATTTAGCTACAAAATGCAAACTGAAAACAGTGTAAGAAATAGCTGATATTTGATTAAAAAATAACCTAAACCCAATATATTGACTATAAAATCAATACTTGAAATTTAAAGGAATCATTCATGCTACAACTCTGTTATGCCAGTATGCGCATCGAAACAGAACAAGATCTATTACAAGACCTGAGTGATATTTTAGCAATTGCACGAAAGTTCAATTATGAGCATCAGATCTATGGAGCACTGTATTATGCACATGGAAAGTTTTTCCAGTGTTTGCAGGGTGAACCTGAGATTGTAGAGCAGCTTTTTCAAAGTATTTCGAAAGACCGTCGGCATCAGCAGGTGTATCGTTTCGCTGATACAACCGTGGAAGCGCCAAGCTTTGCTGAGTGGTCGATGAAATATGTACATAAGCATAGCGAGATTGCTTCGTTCTTTTCCAAGCTGGGTCATAGCACTTTTCAGCCGCATTATCTGAACCAGCAAGATCTGGATGGCTTGCTCGAGATCTTGTATCGTGTTGACGAAAATCATCAACAGCTGGTTTCACCTCAGGGTTATAAACAACGTGGTTATGTCCCCTATTTCTGATCTGGTGAATCCAGACTAAAAATAAAAAAGTCCGCATGGCGGACTTTTTTTGTCTGATTTGCATTAGTTCATGTCAATCATCACTTTTAGGGCTTTTTCATCAGCCGCGTGTTTAAACACATCATAGGCCTTTTCAAACTCGTTAAATTTAAAGTGATGCGTGGCCAGTTTTTCTAGTGGTATTTTGCCGGAACAGCAGGTCTTGAGCAGCATGCCAGTGGTATTGGCATTGACCAGACCGGTAGTAATGGTCAGGTTCTTAATCCACAGTTTGTTCAGTTCAAAATTCACTGCTTTACCATGTACGCCGACGTTGGCGATATGTCCACCCTCTTTCACGACATGCTGGCAAATATTCCAGGTCGGTTCTACCCCTACCGCCTCAATGGCACAGTCGACACCGCGTCCATCGGTAATTTCTAAAATCTTTTGAATGGCATCTTCTTTACCAGAGTTAACGATATGAGTTGCGCCTACCGTTTTGGCAAATTCCAGCCGGTTATCATCCATATCTACCATAATAATATTGACTGGAGAATAAAATTGAGCAGTGAGCAAGGCACTCATCCCGATTGGCCCTGCACCTACGATCGCGACATTGTCACCCGGTTTGACATCACCATATTGCACACCAATTTCATGTGAGGTTGGCAGGATATCGGACAGGAAGACGGCGACGTCTTCATTTAAGCCTTCAGGTAAATGGTAAAGAGAAGTGTCAGCAAAAGGTGTACAGACATATTCGGCATGGGTACCATCAATCATATAACCCATAATCCAGCCACCGTCATTACGACAGTGTGCATACAGCTGTTTCTGGCAATTTTCACAGGTACCGCAGCGGCTGACGCAGGAAATAATGACCCGATCATCCTTTTTAAAGTTTTTGACTGCTGAACCGACTTCTTCAATGATGCCAATGCCTTCATGACCGAGAATCCGGCCATTAAAGTCGCCAGTTTTTTCTTTTGCCACCTGTTCAATTTCCGGGTTTTACCTTTCCAGATGCCGAGGTCGGTCCCGCAGATCGTGACCTTAGTCAGTTTGATAACGGCATCATCGGGCTGCAAGATTTTCGGGATGGGACGTTCTTCAAAGCGGATGTCATTGGCGCCATAGTAAACCATTGCTTTCATTGTATTTGACATGGCAACTATCCTTTTTAGTGATTATTGTGGAGGATTGGCAGTCGTATTTAGCTATGACGACTGTCAGCTGAGAAACACGTAATGACTTTAAGCTAGCAGGACTTTAGGATTAGATCATTGGTAAAATAGTTAATTCCTTAAAAAATTAAGTATTTTTTATATTAAAAAAGGACCATAGATATGTATCTACGATCCTTGAGAAATCTTATGGAATAAAGGCTACAAGTATTGATTTAGATAATTTACTGTAAGGCGCTAATCAGTTTCCGATGCAAGCCACCAAAACCGCCATTGGACATGATCACCACAGCATCGCCTTCCCCTGCTTCAGTAACAACAGTTTGAATGATCTCATCCAAAGTACGTGCTACCACAGCTTTATTTGGTGCAGCCTCAATCACAGGTTGCAGATCCCAATCCAGACCTTCAGGCTGATACCAGATCACTTCATCCGCCAGACGTGCTGAATAAGCCAAACCCTCTTTGTGACTGCCCATACGCATGGTATTCGAACGCGGTTCAATAATCGCCCAAAGCTTACGTTCACCCAGACGCTTGCGTGCGCCGTCGAGGGTAGTATCAATTGCAGTCGGATGATGGGCAAAATCATCATAGACTTCGATACCACGTACCGTACCGAGCAGCTCCATACGGCGTTTTACACCGCCAAAATTGGAGAGTGCTTCACAGGCAGTTTCAATGGATACACCGACATGCTCAGCAGCAGCAATAGTTGCCAGAGCATTGGCAACAGAGTGCTGACCCGTCATATTCCATTTTACTTCGCCTTTCACTACGCCATGCTGAAGCACTTTAAAATGTGAACCATCAGCAGACAACTGTTGTGCAGAGAGTTCAGCTTTTTCATTGGCATCCAGTGAAGTGCGAACTATCGGTGTCCAGCAGCCCTGCTCTAGTACTTCATCAATATTGGTTTCCGTAATCGGTGCAATGATGCGACCTTCAGACGGAATAGTGCGTACCAAGTGATGGAACTGTTTTTGAATTGCGGCCAGATCATCAAAGATATCGGCGTGATCAAATTCCAGATTATTCAGAATCGCAGTCTTAGGATGGTAATGCACGAACTTGGAGCGCTTGTCGAAGAAAGCAGAATCGTATTCATCGGCTTCTACACAGAAGTATTTGCCGCCACCTAAACGTGCACTTTCAGAAAAGCCCAGTGGTACACCGCCAATCAGGAAGCCTGGCTCTAACCCTGCCTGGTCTAGTACCCACGCCAGCATTGTTGTCGTCGTGGTTTTACCGTGCGTACCGGCTACCCCTAACACGTGTTTACCTTGCAGTACGTGATCTGCAAGAAATTGTGGCCCGGAAATATAAGGCAGACCTTCATTCAGCATATATTCCACGGCATCAATACTACGCTTCATGGCATTACCAACAATGACCAGATCCGGATGTGGTTGTAGGTGGCTACGGTCATAGCCCTGCATTAAAGTAATGCCTGCATTTTCCAGTTGGGTCGACATTGGTGGATACACGTTCTGGTCTGAACCTGTCACCTTATGTCCGAGGTCTCGCGCGAGTAAGGCCAGCGAGCCCATAAAGGTGCCACAAATGCCCAAGATATGCAGATGCATCTACTTCACTCCATTTTGTACTGACACATCACTTTGTTTTCTGTGCTGTTGTCATGATTTATTCGATTTACCGGCAACGATAGCAAGGCTTTGCGGGAAAAGATAGGCATTCTGGCGTGATTTTTTATGTGAAGAAACGATGCTAGATGTGATAAAAAACCAAGCTTCACGATTATCTTTTGCTGCAATAATCCGTAAAATATCCTGTAAATTTTCTACCGGCATCCGCTATGTTCTGGCCCCTGCTCCTGCTTATTTGTGCAAACTGCTTTATGACATTGGCCTGGTATGGTCATCTGAAATTTTTGCCGCATGATGCCCCAATGTGGAAGATCATTTTATTTAGCTGGGTCATTGCTTTATTTGAATATAGCCTGATGATTCCTGCAACACGGCTGATGGCGCAACACGGACTCGCAGTCGGTCAGATGAAGATCACCCAGGAAGTGGTGACGCTACTGGTCTTTGTGCCCTTTATGCTATTTATGTTTAAACAGCCATTTAAACTGGATTATCTCTGGGCAGGATTATGCCTGTGTGGCTGTGTCTATTTCGTGTTCCGTAGCCCCTAATATCATTCAAGTGGTGTACTTCCCTATTTTTATTACAGATTTTGAGATTTCATTAAAAAATAAGAAAAATCGGGCCTTGCTTTGACCGTTAAATTTTATGAAGCTGAATTTTCAGTCTATAATACGCACTCCCATTAAAGCTTGGCTCTCTCGTCGAGATTTATCTTCTCTTACTTTAATCTCTGGAAACATTGCAATGAATGCGGCTGCTGCACAAGATGCTCCTCTAGTAGGTATTATCATGGGTTCTCAATCAGACTGGGCAACTCTCGAACACACTGCCAATATGCTTAAGCAGCTTGGTGTCCCATTTGAAGCCGAAGTCGTTTCTGCACACCGTACCCCTGACCGTCTGTTTGAATATGCAGAACAAGCACGTGATCGTGGTATTCAGGTAATTATTGCCGGTGCTGGTGGTGCAGCGCATTTACCCGGTATGTGTGCCGCAAAAACCGATCTGCCGGTATTGGGTGTGCCGGTAAAATCTTCGATTTTAAATGGTGTCGATTCATTGCTTTCAATTGTACAAATGCCAGCAGGTATTGCCGTGGGTACCTTGGCGATTGGGCCAGCAGGTGCGACCAATGCAGCCATTATGGCAGCGCAAATTTTAGGTCTGACCCGTCCAGACATCGCGAAAAATGTTGCAGATTTCCGTGCTGCACAAACGGATAAAGTCGCTAGCAACAATATTCCAGGCCAAGCTTAATACGGGATAAAACACAATGGATAAAACCATCGGTATTTTTGGTGGCGGTCAGCTCGGTCGAATGATGGCACAAGCGGCATTGCCTTTAAACATTCAATGTACTTTCTTTGAAGCCACTACAGACTGCCCTTCGGCTGCATTAGGTCCGGTATTTTCCACCAAGGCTGAAAATGGTCTGCAAGACTTTATCAACAGTGCAGATGTGTTCAGCCTTGAGTTTGAAAATACACCACTGGCGGATGTAGATGTTTTAACGAAAAACAAAGACCTGCATCCGCCACGTCAGGCTTTGGCAATTGCACAGCATCGTCTGTCTGAAAAAGCCCTGTTTGATGAATTGGCAATTCCGGTAGCACCGTATAAAGCAGTCACCTCTCTAGAAAGCTTAAAAGCCGCTGTCGCGGAGCTGGGCTTGCCAATCGTACTGAAAACTTCACGTGGCGGTTATGATGGCAAAGGCCAGTTTGTACTGCGTACAGCAGATCAGATTGATCAGGCTTGGGCAGAACTGGGTCCTGCCGGTGAACTGATTGCAGAAAGTTTTGTTACCTTCTCGCGTGAAGTCTCAATTATTGCGGTACGTGGTCAAGATGGTGATGTGAAGACCTGGCCATTGGCTGAAAATCATCATCATAATGGCATTCTGTCTCATTCGATTGTACCTGCACCCAACAGTGCGGACTTGCAGCCAGTCGCGCAGGACTATATTACTCGCCTGCTGAATCATCTGAACTATGTGGGTGTATTAACTCTTGAGCTGTTTGTGACAGATAAGGGGCTATACGCCAACGAGATGGCACCCCGTGTGCATAATTCAGGTCACTGGTCGATTGAAGGTGCAGTGTGTTCGCAGTTTGAAAACCATGTGCGTGCGGTGGCTGGATTGCCTTTAGGTTCAACTGAGGTGATCCGTCCAACCGTGCTGGTGAATATCATCGGTCAACATCCAAAATCTGAAGATGTTCTAGCCTTGGAAGGCGCGCATTTGCACTTATACAATAAGTCAGAACGTGAAGGCCGTAAGATTGGTCACATCACCCTAATGCCAACCGACAGTGCACAATTGACTACGCTATGTCGTCAACTGGCGAAGATTTTACCGAATCCATTGGCATTGAGCGAAGATATGAGCATCTAAGCTTTAACTTGCTGATAAAAAAGCGATCACACCTGTGGTCGCTTTTTTATTTGTCGGCTTTCAGGCATGATTGCGCCTCTTTGAAAATACCCTGCCATTTATCGGATTATTTTAAAAATCAATTGCTTATAAAACAGACAATAATTTATAAATAATTGATGCAAATTTAATCTGTTACTGCATTAGTTCGGCTATGCAGATTTAAATTTAAAATGAATTTAAAACTTACAAAGTGTACTTTGAATTTAAATTCATAGAAATAAATTCAAATTTAAAAAGAGGTCATTTGAATTTAAATTTTCTATTTTGAATTTAAATTCAAAACAATAGATTTAAAAGCCAAGGAATGAATTCAAAGTTTTGAATTTAAAAATCCTTCTTGTATTTTATAAATGAATTTAAATCCTAAGTGTCTGCAATTACTTGTTATTAAGCTTATGTGATGTTGGTTATCCATACAGTCAATTTTGAATTTAAAAGGCTGATAACATGGCTTTGAATTTAAATTTAAAAGTTAGTTCAAATTTGAATTTAAAGCATCTTGTGGATAAGTTTTTAAATTCAAAACTTACAAATAAATTTAAAAGTGAAGAAAATATGAATTTAAATTTTACGTATTTGTGCTTTAATTTTATCCACAAGCTGATAAGGTGAATAGGAACATAATTCGAAATATAAGTATTCAAGGGTACTATGCAACGGCTTGCACTTTTTCTTGGCTCAATCGTTCTGGCTGCCTCTCAGGCACAGGCTGAACTGATCATTAATGGACAGCGTGTAAGTACATCAAAGCTGTCCTCGAGTCCTGGCATCTATACGCCAAGTTCCAGTTCATTTCAAAGCTGTCTGGCTGGATTAAAACCCCAGGCACTCGCTAAAGGTGTCCATGCAGCGACCTATGACCGATATACTCAAAATTTAACCCCTGATTATTCTGTAATTGAAAGACTCAACTATCAGCCAGAATTCTCAACGCCAATTTGGGACTATCTGTCTGGTCTGGTCGATGAGGAGCGCGTACAGCAGGGTCGTCAGAAATTACAGCAGCATCGCGACGTATTAAATCGAGTTAGTGCTGCTTATGGCATTCCGGCTGAAACTGTGGTGGCAGTCTGGGGCGTGGAAAGTAATTATGGTGATATTTCTGGTAAATATCCTTTATTGCAGGCACTCGGTACTTTGAGTTGTGAAGGTCGTCGTCAAAGCTATTTCCGTGGTGAGTTCTTTACTACCATGAAGCTGTTGCAACGTGGTGATGTCTATGAAAACCAGCTTAAAGGTTCATGGGCAGGAGCTTTTGGTCATACCCAGTTTATGCCATCCACTTATGATGAACTGGCGGTCGATTTTGATGGTGATGGGCGTCGTGATCTCGTCAGCAGCATCCCGGATGCCTTGGCTTCAACAGCCAACTTCTTGAAAAAACGCGGCTGGCAAACCGGGCAGCCATGGGGTTTTGAAGTCAAAATTCCTCAAGGTATGTCAGTTTTGGGTGAAGGGCGTCGTAATAAAAAATCCTTGAGTAGTTGGATCAATCAAGGTCTGGTTCGTGCCGATGGTTCGGCATTAGTTCAAGGGAATTTATCGGAATCCTCTCAAGCTGGTTTATTGGCGCCTGCCGGTGCCAATGGCCCGGTGTTCCTGGTCTTTAAAAACTTTGACGCCATCTATAGTTATAATGCAGCCGAAAGCTATGCTTTAGCCATTGCACATCTGTCAGATCGTTTGCAAGGTAAAGGTGGCTTGGTGCAAACATGGCCAACCGATGATGCTGGCACATCACGTGCAGAACGTCGAGAGATTCAGCAATTTTTGCTCAATAAAGGTTATGACATTGGTGCAGTGGATGGTTTGATTGGGGATAAAACCCGTCAGGCGATCCGCCAAGAGCAGATCCGTTTAGGCTTAACTCCAACCGGACGGGCAGGTCAGCAGATTTTACGTGCGTTTCGGAATGAGAATGCCAAACTGATGATGCAATAACAGAGATGGAAAAAAGGTCTGCAATAATGCAGACCTTTTTATACCTATATATAGTTATAAGAGTTCATGAGATTAAACTGCTGTAATCGTACCGAGCACACGATAGCCTGAAGCCCCGGTCACAGCTGGCAAATTGCCACTCAGCTGATTCATAAAGCGCATCGCCAGCCAGGCAAAGGCAGTACCTTCGACCCATGTTGGATTTAAGCCTAAATCAGCTGTGGTTTGCACACTCCAGTGATGTTTGCGCAAACGCCAGCGCAGCTGTTCCAGTAGATGTGAATTATAAGCACCACCTCCACAAACATAGACTTCACCTGTATCCAGACCAGAGCGATAAATCGCTTTTTTAATGGCACGTGTGGTGAGCTTCATGAGCGTCGCCTGAACATTTTCTGGAGTATCTTCCAGCTCATCATATTCTAAAGCGCTACGCCAGTCGGCAATCTGTTCATCCAGCCATTCTAGGTTGAAGTCTTCACGGCCAGTACTTTTAGGGGGTTCTTTGGAGAAAAATGCATGTTCCTGCAAACGATCTAACAGGCTACGGATGGGTGTACCATAGGCTGCCCAGTTGCCATTTTCATCAAAAGGCTGGCCGGTATAACGCTCACACCAGGCATCCATCAGAATATTGGCTGGACCAGTATCAAAGCCGTAGACTTGATCTGGCTGACCGGCAGGTAGAATACTGACATTGGCAATACCGCCCAGGTTTAGAATCACCCGGTGAATGCTGTCATGCTGAAAAATATCCTGATGGAAAGCCGGAACTAGCGGTGCACCTTGGCCACCAGCCGCCAGGTCACGGCGACGGAAATCGGAAATCACTGGAATCTGGGTAATTTCAGTAATAATGTTTGGATCACCGATCTGCAGTGTAAAACCATGTTCAGGACGGTGGCGAATAGTCTGTCCATGTGAGCCAATGGCTTTGATTTGTGTGCGATCCAGCTTATTTTTTTCTATCAGCGCATTAATACCATGACCAATCATCTGTGCCAGCGCAACATCTGCTTTACCCATGCGGTCAATTTCATTATCGCCTGGCAGTGTAAGCGCCATCAATTCATCACGAAGATCATGATCAAAAGGTAGGGTGAGGGTGGCATGAAGCTGGAGTGGATCAAAAGAAGCAGCAACAATATCGACACCATCCATGCTTGTGCCGGTCATTACCCCAATATAGATCGCTGTCATGGTTATTCTTAAGCCTGCAATATGCTGAAAAAGTGTTAGTATATCGCACAAATTGAATAACTGATGTATTTGGGTTTTGTGATGTCAAATTTCCTGCCGGCTGAAGAACAACTTGCCCTCATCCAACGAGGCACACACGAAATTATTTCTGAAGAAGATCTTCTAAAGAAATTAAAGCAGAATCGTCCACTAAAAATTAAAGCGGGTTTTGACCCCACTGCACCTGACTTGCACTTAGGTCATACTGTACTGATCAATAAGCTAAAAGTGTTCCAAGACCTGGGCCACGAAGTTTTCTTCCTGATTGGTGACTATACTGCGATGATCGGTGATCCAACCGGCAAAAGTGCAACACGTCCACCATTATCGCGAGAGCAAGTTTTAGAAAACGCTAAAACTTATCAAGAACAAGTATTTAAAATTCTTGATCCAAACAAAACCAAAGTGGTGTTTAACTCGGAATGGTTTGCACAAAAAACTGCTGCTGATCTGATTCAACTGGCATCACAGCAAACTGTTGCCCGTATGCTTGAGCGTGATGACTTCACAAAACGTTATAACAACCAGCAACCGATTGCGATTCATGAATTCCTGTATCCACTGGTACAAGGTTATGACTCAGTAGCACTAGAAGCAGACGTAGAGTTGGGTGGTACAGACCAGACCTTTAACTTGTTGATGGGTCGTACTCTTCAGGGGCGTTATGACCAGGAGCCACAAGTCTGTATTACAGTACCAATTCTTGAAGGTTTAGATGGCGTTAATAAAATGTCTAAATCTTTAGGTAACTATATTGGCGTATTTGATGCGCCGGGTGCAATGTACCAGAAAGTACTGTCAATGCCGGATTCGTTGATTGAGCGTTATTTCGATCTGCTTAGCTTCAAATCTGTAGAGGAAATTCAGGTATTGCTGAAAGAGATTGAAGAAGGTCGTAATCCACAGGAAGTGAAACGCATTCTTGCACTGGAACTGGTTGAGCGTTTCCATGGAAGCGAGGCTGCTGAGCATGCACATAAAGGCGCGGGTAATATCATTACTGAGGGTGAACTTCCTGAAGGCACACCGGAAGTAACCATTTCATTAAGCGAGTTCGGTGGTGAAATCTTTATTACTTCAATCCTGCGTGAAGCGGGTCTGACTAAAAACTCGGCACAAGCCAAAGATGCGCTGGGTCGTGGTGCAGTAAAAGTAGACTGGCAACCAGTTGATACGTCTTTTTCTGTGAAAGAAAACGTGACTTTGATTGTTCAGGCGAGCAAAAAAGCGATTGCAAAAGTGACCTTTGTTAATTAAGACACTTTCTAAGTTATTGAATTAAAAGCAGGCTTCGGCCTGCTTTTTTTTATATGACTCTATATTCAAAAATCAAATAAGCAAATTCAAAAAAAACCTTATAAAAACAAGAGTTAAATTTTGCCGAATCCCTTGCGTTTCCCTATTATTATGTATAAGATTTATTCATCTAGAGAATTCGCTTTAAGCACATCTAGAGGGTAGTGGTAATAATAAATAACTCCACAACTTATAGTCTCTTCCCCAAGAGACTTTTTTTAAGATACTGAAGCAAATAACTATAATAATGACATACTGGATCGGGTAAAGATTCAATTCCGAGGGAGAGATTTTGGGAGAGATCTCTTCCTTTTTTATTTGAAAAACTCCACTTTTCCTTTCTATATTATCTTTTAAAAATCAAATTTTTTATTTGCTTTAAATCCACTACAGATCGCCGGATAGATACTGACATCCAGAAAGTTATCAGTATGCTGATCACATCAGGTCTCAAAGAAGATCTAGAAATTTAAAATAAGAGGGTAAGCAGTGTTTATGTATCACTATCGGACTCAGGATATTTTTGATCAGGAAATTGATTTTATTTTACGTTTTCTATTTGAATACGATACGCCTGAGCAGAAACAGAAATCTTTTAAACAGGCATATACTTTATTACAGCAACTCGATCTCGCATCACACTATCTTCTCTTTTCCTTAGTCAAAGAGCGGTTACCTCGTCGGGCTAAATTGTTATTTGCTGCTGAGGACTATAAAGGTAAGAAAGAAGTGATTGAAGAAGTCATGCATCACTGGGTGGGACATAAGTATCGCCAATACGTAGCTTAGCTATCTTAATATTCTCTTTGGCTTTATATAGATATTAAAAAGTCAGGTTTCGTAACTTATATAAAGCTGAATACGGCTGATTCGACTATTTTTACTTTTTAAAACCTGGAACTAGAAAAAGAAGTCGCTATGAAAGCAGCAAACTGACTTTACTGATAGGACCTATATCTATTAGTCGGATAGAAAATAGCAAAATATGTAAGCTGATATAAGCAAGTTTTGAAAAATTCTGAATACAGAGCTGAAATTTCACAGTCTTATTAAGATTTAGTACTTTTTTGAGAGCTATTAGGTCTTAATGAAAATAACCGTTTTAAAATGAATTGCACTGAATACAGGTTTTATTTCAAAAAAACGGTTAAATTTTAGATAAAAAAGCGATTTTTTAGTGATTTTCGTAGAAAAAAGATACATACGTGAAAAATATAGTGAATTGGGGGTTGCAATGATTCTGAAATCCTCTAGAATGCACCCATACCGACGAGATACACGGTGATGAACGAAGCGAGATGCTGAGTTATCCGGTGTTTTAAGTCCAGCTTCTGGCACTGACGAGGTGTTAGAAAGATCATTAAGAGATTATGAAGAACAACTTGTGTGGATTTTTACTGGTTGATTGATCGAAATTATTTTCATTGATTGATGGTAGAAATTACTCGAAGTTTATTTGAGAAATATTTGTCAGAAAATTGATGAGCCAAGATTTGGTGCTTTGAATAAAGCACTATTGATTTTAAACTGAAGAGTTTGATCATGGCTCAGATTGAACGCTGGCGGCAGGCTTAACACATGCAAGTCGAGCGGGGAGATGTAGCTTGCTACATATCCTAGCGGCGGACGGGTGAGTAATGCTTAGGAATCTGCCTATTAGTGGGGGACAACGTTCCGAAAGGAACGCTAATACCGCATACGCCCTACGGGGGAAAGCAGGGGATCTTCGGACCTTGCGCTAATAGATGAGCCTAAGTCGGATTAGCTAGTTGGTGGGGTAAAGGCCTACCAAGGCGACGATCTGTAGCGGGTCTGAGAGGATGATCCGCCACACTGGGACTGAGACACGGCCCAGACTCCTACGGGAGGCAGCAGTGGGGAATATTGGACAATGGGCGGAAGCCTGATCCAGCCATGCCGCGTGTGTGAAGAAGGCCTTTTGGTTGTAAAGCACTTTAAGCGAGGAGGAGGCTCCTTTAGTTAATACCTAAAGAGAGTGGACGTTACTCGCAGAATAAGCACCGGCTAACTCTGTGCCAGCAGCCGCGGTAATACAGAGGGTGCGAGCGTTAATCGGATTTACTGGGCGTAAAGCGTGCGTAGGCGGCTTTTTAAGTCGGATGTGAAATCCCTGAGCTTAACTTAGGAATTGCATTCGATACTGGAAAGCTAGAGTATGGGAGAGGATGGTAGAATTCCAGGTGTAGCGGTGAAATGCGTAGAGATCTGGAGGAATACCGATGGCGAAGGCAGCCATCTGGCCTAATACTGACGCTGAGGTACGAAAGCATGGGGAGCAAACAGGATTAGATACCCTGGTAGTCCATGCCGTAAACGATGTCTACTAGCCGTTGGGGCCTTTGAGGCTTTAGTGGCGCAGCTAACGCGATAAGTAGACCGCCTGGGGAGTACGGTCGCAAGACTAAAACTCAAATGAATTGACGGGGGCCCGCACAAGCGGTGGAGCATGTGGTTTAATTCGATGCAACGCGAAGAACCTTACCTGGCCTTGACATACTAAGAACTTTCCAGAGATGGATTGGTGCCTTCGGGAACTTAGATACAGGTGCTGCATGGCTGTCGTCAGCTCGTGTCGTGAGATGTTGGGTTAAGTCCCGCAACGAGCGCAACCCTTTTCCTTATTTGCCAGCGGGTCATGCCGGGAACTTTAAGGATACTGCCAGTGACAAACTGGAGGAAGGCGGGGACGACGTCAAGTCATCATGGCCCTTACGGCCAGGGCTACACACGTGCTACAATGGTCGGTACAAAGGGTTGCTACCTCGCGAGAGGATGCTAATCTCAAAAAGCCGATCGTAGTCCGGATCGCAGTCTGCAACTCGACTGCGTGAAGTCGGAATCGCTAGTAATCGCGGATCAGAATGCCGCGGTGAATACGTTCCCGGGCCTTGTACACACCGCCCGTCACACCATGGGAGTTTGTTGCACCAGAAGTAGGTAGTCTAACCGCAAGGAGGACGCTTACCACGGTGTGGCCGATGACTGGGGTGAAGTCGTAACAAGGTAGCCGTAGGGGAACCTGCGGCTGGATCACCTCCTTAACGAAAGATTGACGATTGGTAAGAATCCACAACAAGTTGTTCTTCATGACGATGTATCTGAGGGTCTGTAGCTCAGTTGGTTAGAGCACACGCTTGATAAGCGTGGGGTCACAAGTTCAAGTCTTGTCAGACCCACCATCTGCAAACAGAAAATCAGAACATTGAATCCTATATGATAAGCTGGGGACTTAGCTTAGTTGGTAGAGCGCCTGCTTTGCACGCAGGAGGTCAGGAGTTCGACTCTCCTAGTCTCCACCAAATTTCAAGATAAGAAAAGCATGCTTTTCCTTGAAATTTAAGCAAGAAGCTACGCTTCGCGCAGTTGAAAGACTACGTAGTAAGCAAACGAACTGATAGCTTATAGAGCTTAGTGATTAAGTTGCGTATAATGCGCGGCATTGTTATTAAGCTCTGTGATTTATCACAGTTGACTGTAGTCCGACGAGGATACAGTGAATCATTAACAGAATATATTTGAGTTGAAATAATTTGTTCAAACTCGTTTTAAGATCAACATTAACAGTAATTTATTACTGAGACATGAAGATTAAGAAATGAGTTCTAGCGATTAAACTGAATCAAGCGTTTTGGTATATGAATCTAATTGAAGCTGTACAGTGCTTAAGTGCACGAAACTCTAACTGTGAGAAAGGCTAGTTTACTAGTTGATCTTGTTGTTAATCTTACTTGTAAGGATTAACGACTGTTTGGGGTTGTATAGTCAAGTAATTAAGTGCATGTGGTGGATGCCTTGGCAGTCAGAGGCGAAGAAAGACGTGATAGCCTGCGAAAAGCTCCGGGGAGGCGGCAAATATCCTGTGATCCGGAGATGTCTGAATGGGGAAACCCACCTGGTATAAGCCAGGTATCGTATGATGAATACATAGTCATACGAGGCGAACGGAGGGAAGTGAAACATCTCAGTACCTCTAGGAAAAGAAATCAATTGAGATTCCCTCAGTAGCGGCGAGCGAACGGGGAACAGCCCATTAAGTCATATCAGTTTTAGTGGAATGCTCTGGGAAGTGCAACCATAGTGGGTGATAGTCCTGTACACGAAAGGGCTGATATGATGATGTCGAGTAGGGCGAGGCACGTGAAACCTTGTCTGAATATGGGGGGACCATCCTCCAAGGCTAAATACTCCTGACTGACCGATAGTGAACCAGTACCGTGAGGGAAAGGCGAAAAGAACCCCTGTGAGGGGAGTGAAATAGATCCTGAAACCGCATGCATACAAGCAGTGGGAGCCGACTTGTTCGGTGACTGCGTACCTTTTGTATAATGGGTCAGCGACTTATATTCAGTAGCGAGGTTAACCGAATAGGGGAGCCGTAGGGAAACCGAGTCTTAATAGGGCGTTTAGTTGCTGGGTATAGACCCGAAACCGGGTGATCTATCCATGAGCAGGTTGAAGGTTAGGTAACACTGACTGGAGGACCGAACCCACTGTCGTTGAAAAGCCAGGGGATGACTTGTGGATAGGGGTGAAAGGCTAATCAAACTCGGTGATAGCTGGTTCTCCCCGAAAGCTATTTAGGTAGCGCCTCGGACGAATACCATTGGGGGTAGAGCACTGTTTCGGCTAGGGGGTCATCCCGACTTACCAAACCGATGCAAACTCCGAATACCAATGAGTACTATCCGGGAGACAGACTGCGGGTGCTAACGTCCGTAGTCAAGAGGAAAACAATCCAGACCGCCAGCTAAGGCCCCTAAATTATAGTTAAGTGGGAAACGATGTGGGAAGGCATAGACAGCTAGGAGGTTGGCTTAGAAGCAGCCACCCTTTAAAGAAAGCGTAATAGCTCACTAGTCGAGTCGGCCTGCGCGGAAGATGTAACGGGGCTAAAACTATATGCCGAAGCTGCGGATTTGCAATTTATTGCAAGTGGTAGGGGAGCGTTCTGTAAGCCGATGAAGGTGGATTGAGAAGTCTGCTGGAGGTATCAGAAGTGCGAATGCTGACGTGAGTAACGACAAAGCGGGTGAAAAACCCGCTCGCTGAAAGACCAAGGGTTCCAGTCCAACGTTAATCGGGGCTGGGTGAGTCGACCCCTAAGGCGAGGCCGAGAGGCGTAGTCGATGGGAAATTGGTTAATATTCCAATACTTCTGTTTAATGCGATGAGAGGACGGAGAAGGTTAAGTCAGCCTGGCGTTGGTTGTCCAGGTGGAAGGTTGTAGGCATGTATCTTAGGCAAATCCGGGGTACTCTATGCTGAGAACTGATAGCAAGCTGCACTTGTGCAGTGAAGTGGCTGATACCATACTTCCAGGAAAAGTCTCTAAGCTTCAGTTAAACAGGAATCGTACCCGAAACCGACACAGGTGGTCAGGTCGAGTAGACCAAAGCGCTTGAGAGAACTCTGCTGAAGGAACTAGGCAAAATGGTACCGTAACTTCGGGAGAAGGTACGCTGCCGGCGGTGATAGGACTTGCTCCTTGAGCTGTTGGCAGCCTCAGAAACCAGGCCCCTGCAACTGTTTATTAAAAACATAGCACTCTGCAAACACGAAAGTGGACGTATAGGGTGTGATGCCTGCCCGGTGCTGGAAGGTTAATTGATGTGGTTAGCGCAAGCGAAGCTATTGATCGAAGCCCCAGTAAACGGCGGCCGTAACTATAACGGTCCTAAGGTAGCGAAATTCCTTGTCGGGTAAGTTCCGACCTGCACGAATGGCATAATGATGGGGGCGCTGTCTCCAGCAGAGGCTCAGTGAAATCGAAATCGCCGTGAAGATGCGGTGTACCCGCGGCTAGACGGAAAGACCCCGTGAACCTTTACTGCAGCTTGACATTGAACTTTGATCTTACTTGTGTAGGATAGGTGGGAGGCTTTGAAGTGGCGACGCTAGTTGCCATGGAGCCGTCCTTGAAATACCACCCTGGTAATATTGAGGTTCTAACTCTGTCCCGTTATCCGGGACGAGGACCATGTCTGGTGGGTAGTTTGACTGGGGCGGTCTCCTCCTAAAGAGTAACGGAGGAGTACGAAGGTGCGCTCAGCGTGGTCGGAAATCACGCGTAGAGTATAAAGGCAAAAGCGCGCTTAACTGCGAGACCCACAAGTCGAGCAGGTACGAAAGTAGGTCTTAGTGATCCGGTGGTTCTGTATGGAAGGGCCATCGCTCAACGGATAAAAGGTACTCTGGGGATAACAGGCTGATACCGCCCAAGAGTTCATATCGACGGCGGTGTTTGGCACCTCGATGTCGGCTCATCTCATCCTGGGGCTGAAGCAGGTCCCAAGGGTATGGCTGTTCGCCATTTAAAGAGGTACGCGAGCTGGGTTTAGAACGTCGTGAGACAGTTCGGTCCCTATCTACCGTGGGCGCTGGAAATTTGAGAGGATCTGCTCCTAGTACGAGAGGACCAGAGTGGACGAACCTCTGGTGTACCGGTTGTGACGCCAGTCGCATCGCCGGGTAGCTATGTTCGGAAGGGATAACCGCTGAAAGCATCTAAGCGGGAAGCCTACCTCAAGATAAGATTTCCCTGTGACTTTATGTCACCTAAAGAGCCGTTGAAGACTACGACGTTGATAGGTTGGATGTGGAAGCATAGCGATATGTGAAGCTGACCAATACTAATTGCTCGTGAGGCTTGACTATACAACACCCAAACAGTTGTTGTGTAACGCTCAATTGATTTCATATTGATCTAACGATCAAACAAAAACTTGATTTAGTGAACGCTAAAGAACAAAATACTGCAACTCAGATATTATCTGTTAAACTCATTTGACCAAGCATTGGCATCTAAATAAGACCAAACGCAAAGTCATAAACAGTTGTGCTGGCGACCATAGCAAGAGTGAACCACCTGATCCCTTCCCGAACTCAGAAGTGAAACCTCTTAGCGCTGATGGTAGTGTGGGGTTTCCCATGTGAGAGTAAGTCATCGCCAGCTCATTATTCTAAACACCCCCTTCAATAGAAGGGGGTGTTTTTTTATGGGAAGAATTTAATCAAATAAATGTTATTTATATGTCATTTCGACTGAAATATCACATAAAAATAAAATTGAGAGGCGTATACTAAACCAGTCTATGGAGCGGATATGTCCCCAAATTCATCTTCAAGCCATATTAAATATGGATCTTCTATCTTCTAAAACTTGAATATTCATGTAATTGTCTTTCCTAGTCTGCTATTAAATTAATTAAAAACTGAACCACACGGTCTAACTTTCTATGCCATTTTGCGACCTTTGTATAGTATTTGAGCAAAGCTCAGCGTGCTCAACTAGGGCTGTTGCGAAAGCATGGCGGGATAAATCAATAAAAATAAGATTAAATAGTTAAATGTCATGTGTCGCGGTTTAAAACAATGAAATTGAAAACTCACAGGAGGTGAGACGTCACAATGAATACAGTCAATGTGAATGAGGTCATTGATAAGGCCAAATTTACTCCATTTCACTTTAATGTCGTGTTCTGGTGTTTGCTGATTATTTTATTTGATGGTTATGACCTGGCAATAATGGCGTGGCTTTACTGCTCTTAATGCAGGAGTGGTCTTTAAGTGCAGTACAGGCGGGTATGCTGGCGATTACAGCACTTGCAGGCATGATGTTTGGCGCGATGATGTTTGGTACGCTGGCAGACAAGATTGGCCGTAAGAAAGTCATCATGATCTGTGTGGTGCTGTTTAGCGGTTTTACCTTTGCAGGTGGCTTTGCGTCTAACCCGACAGAATTCGGTATTTTACGTTTCCTTGTTGGTTTAGGCATTGGCGGTGTAATGCCGAACCTGGTGGCTTTAACTTTTGAATATGCCACGCTTACGTGCAACTTTGGTCACTACCATGTTCAGTGGTTATGCGGTGGGTGGTGTAATGGCTGCTTTATTAGGTGCATGGTTTACTCCTAATTTTGGTTGGCAAATCATGTTCTTTATCGCAGGTGTGCCTTTACTGTTATTGCCTCTAATCTGGAAATTCCTGCCAGAATCTCTGACATTCTTGGTGAAAGCGCAGAAGCATGATAATGCTCGTCAAATGATGCAGCGTTTAGATGATCAGCTCAGTTTAAATGACCAGACTCAATTGGCTTTAAGCGAGATTAAAATTGCTGAACCTGCTTTTGTGAGCAGCCTGTTTAAGCAGGGGAGTACCGCAAGCACACTGTTATTCTGGTTAGCCTTCTTTATGTGTTTACTGACACTGTATGCCTTAGGCAGCTGGTTACCGAAACTGATGATGGCAGCAGGCTATTCGTTAGGTAACAGTTTAATGTTCCTGCTGGCAATGAATATTGGTGCAGTCATTGGTACCGTAGGCGGCGGTATCCTAGCAGACAAATTCCACTTAAAACCTGTGATTATCACTCTATGTTTGTCAGGTGCAGTGGCATTATCGCTATTAGGCTTTAAATCTCCTCAACCTGTGATTTACTTCCTGGTTGCCGTGGCAGGTGCTTCAGCGATTGGTGGTCAGATTCTGCTTTATAGCTATGTGGCGCAATACTATCCATTAACTGTTCGTTCAACCGGTATTGGTTGGGCTTCAGCGGTAGGGCGTAGTGGGGCAATTGTCGGTCCAATCCTGATCGGGATGCTGCTGGGTATGGAATTACCACATCAGCTGAACTTCATGGCTGTTGGCCTACCAGTGGTGATTGTAGCCATTGCCGTATCACTGATTGTGCGTAAAGACCGCGTTGTAAATGCAGATCCAATGGCAGAGCCGAAGCTTAAAACTGTCAAGGCTTAATGACCCACTGGTTCTTATATTCATTTTTAATCTTTAAAAACGTTGAAACCCCTTCAAATAAGGGGTTTCAACGTTTAAATTCATAATTTTTAATAGAAATCAAAATATATTTCTTGCTTAGAAAAATTACTAAAAGACCCACTTAAAAATAGATTTTAAATATATAAAACAAGCATTTAAATATTAATAACAACGTGAATAATCACATAAATGTATATCTCTAAAGCTTTAATTTACCTTAACTATGGTCTTATTGTAACGCGAAATCCACTTCAGTATATTCGCTCGAACTGACTGTTTTGTCGTAATAGTCAGCAGGATTTATGGACAAGTACTCATGGGAGATGAGAACGATGACAACGGAAAAAATAGATGTTAATTCTGTAGTCGATAATGCGAAATTTACGCCTTTTCACTTCAATGTAGTTGCTTGGTGTTTACTCATTATCTTATTTGATGGCTACGATTTAGCAATTAATGGTGTGACGCTGCCACTCTTAATGCAAGATTGGGGCTTAAGCGCAGTACAAGCAGGTATGCTGGCCAGTACAGCACTTGCAGGCATGATGTTTGGTGCTATGATTTTTGGTTCGCTGGCAGACAAGATTGGCCGTAAAAAAGTGATCATGATCTGTATCGTGCTGTTTAGTGGTTTAACTTTCGCGGGCGGCTTTGCATCTAACCCGACTGAGTTTGGGATTTTACGTTTCCTTGCTGGTTTAGGCATTGGTGGTGTAATGCCAAACCTGGTAGCACTGACTTCTGAATATGCGCCACAAAAGATGCGTAGTACCTTAGTAACCACAATGTTCAGTGGCTATGCCGTAGGTGGTGTCATGGCCGCTTTACTTGGCTCATGGTTTACTCCAGATTTTGGTTGGCAGATCATGTTCTTTATCGCGGGAATTCCACTGTTCTTATTACCTGTGATCTGGAAGTTTTTACCTGAATCTATTTCATTTATGGTGAAACAAAATCGCCAAGCGGAAGCACGAGAGATTGTGCGTCGTATGGCACCAGATTTAAAAGTAACTGAAAATACAGTATTCACTTTACCCCAGGAAAATGTACCTGAAGCTGCGAACGTGGTTAGCCTGTTCCGCCGCGGTCGTGCAGTCAATACATTATTGTTCTGGGTAGCATTCTTCACTTGCTTGCTGACGATGTATGCACTTAGCAGCTGGTTGCCAAAACTAATGATGACTGCGGGCTACTCAATGGATAACAGCCTGATGTTCATGATGGTCATGAATGTGGGTGCAGTAGTTGGTATCGTCGGCGGTGGTATTCTGGCTGACCGTTTCCACCTGAAACCAGTACTGATGTTCCTGGGTATTATGGGTGCGATTGTGATGAGCTCAATGGGCTTTGCGTCTAACCAGTTCTTACTTTATATCTTGGTGTTCCTGGCTGGTGCAGCATCAATCGGTTCACAAATGTTGCTATACAGTTATGTAGCGCAGTACTACCCACTGGCAGTACGTTCTACAGGTATTGGCTGGTCTTCTGCGATTGGTCGTATGGGTGCGATTGTAGGTCCAATCCTGATTGGTGGCTTACTGGGTATGAACCTGCCTGCACACTTCAACTTTATGGCAGTCGGTTTACCGGTTCTGATTACAGCAATTGCGGTTGCATTGATCATGCATGAAAATGAGGCTAACAAGATTGGTTCAGTCGAGCCAGCAGTGTCGAAAGCTTAAAAAATTGAGTTTTAAAATGAAGCCTCCGAAAGGGGGCTTTTTTATGTTATAAGAATCTAATTTTTAAAAATAAATTCTAAAAGATGAATGAAGAACAATTAATAGCTGAAGCAATTTTGCAACTTAAACAAGAATCAAATGTTATTAAAGATTATATTTTCCCTATAGCTATGGCACTTGTTTCTTCATTAATTGGTGCAATAGTAGGGGTATAGGGTCTATTTAAGACAAGAAAAGCTAACTGCAGAAAGAAGAAAGCTAGATATACTTAATAAATGGATTTTGATCGCAGATGAAATACATCAATCATTACTTGCTACTAAATATAATTATTACGGTAATTTAACTTCACATCCCTATCAGAGATTTCTTGCTGTTCCATCAATTATTGGTATGGGTCAAAATTATCAATTCGAATATCATGAATTAGTTTTTATTACAGACCAAAAAGAAACTAAATGGTTGAACGTAGCCTATCTAAGAACTCTCTTCGCTAATTACAATACTTTGCTTTCAATGTGGAATATTAGAAATGAAATTAACGATAAAGTTCGTATACAGTTCTTTAAAGCTAATAATTTAAATATAGCATATGCTGATTTAAGTGATGAAGAAATAGAGTCAAAAATTAATCAAAGTGATTTATCTTGTTTAATTGATCTAACAGAACGTAGTTTGCGGCTTACCGATGACTTAATTATTGAGTTTTATAAATTTTTAAACGAATTTCCTGCAGCTGTAAGTAAGAAAATAGATTTAAATTTATTGAAAAATTATGGGTTTATATTACATCTTGATTTGAAAACGAATAAAGCAATTCATCTCTTACTAGAGGAATGTCCTTTACCTGATTATAAAAAAATATCAAAAATTACAGGAAGGACTGAAGAAGAACTTATGGCAAGATATAGTCCATTATTTAAGTAAAAATAGTAATGGGTAAAGTATATGGAATTCAATTCGATCTCCCCAATCCCTGAAGATGATGATGAACTACATCTTCCTGAACTGGTGTACTGGGCTTCAGTCGGCGACGTTGAACAGGTCGAGCAGGGCTTACAAGAGGGTCTAAACGTTAACTCCGCCGATAAAGAAGGCTATAGCGCATTACAGGCTGCTGCCGAAAATGATCATCTTGAAGTGGTAAAGTTACTGGTGAGTAAAGGTGCAGATGTCGATCATCGCAGTACTTATACTGCTTTAGAGCTGGCTGAAATGGCAGGTAATAAAGATGTCGTGGAATATTTAAAAAGCCTGAAAGGCAGCATTCCTAAATAAAAAGAATAAAAAAAGAAACCCCACAAGCTGGGGTTTCTTTTTGAGAACGGTTTAGGATTACGGAATAATATCCATATCCGCTTCCAGTTCTTCCACAATTGCAGTATTAAAAGCCGGTAAATCATCCGGATTACGTGAAGTAATCAGCACCCAGCCATTGGTATTGCAACGGTGTACTTCTTCATCGACCCATTTTGCACCGGCATTCTCTAGATCCAGCTTGATACTCTTATAAGAAGTCAGGTTTTTATCTTTGACGCGACCCGCATCAATCAGTGCCCATGGACCATGACAGATTGCCGCAATCGGTTTCTGGTTATCGGCAAAGTACTGGATGATGCGTTGAGCATCTTCATTGGTACGTAATTTATCCGCATTCACTGTTCCGCCAGGAATCACCAGCAGATCATAATCTTCTACACTGACTTCATGCATGGTTGTATCAGGTGTGTATTGTGCACTTGGCTTGCTGTCAGCTTCCATGGTGTGGACATCTTCATTTTTTTCTGCAGCATGAATCACCACAAAACCATGTGACTGCAAGAAATCCAGGGGCTGGACTAATTCATCGTGTTCAATGCCTTCGTTCGAGGTGATAATCAGAACTTTCTTGACCATGATTGTAAATCTCAATATCTGCAGGGGTCTTTAGCTTAGCAATAAGGCATTTTTAGAAATGTTGCTTTTTTAGCCGAGGACTGTAAGCATTTATAGAAGAAAAGCCTGATAGAACAACAGAGAAAAACAATAGATGGAAAAAAGCCCCGATATCCTATCGGGGCTTTTCCGTATTTCGTGATTTAGGTATAACTCCTGTCGTACCTCACGTCCTGGTGCATCTGCTTATTTTTGTTTTTATGTTTTGGAGCATCCTGCTCTCTATGGGTTTAAGATACTGCAGCTTAATGTAGCTTGAAAGACGCAGATAACAGCTTATGTTGTACGCCTGGGCTTACAGAATGTAAGTGGTATTATGTAAGTCATTCTTTTCATTAAAAGTGCATGTCCAGACCAATATAAGGACCTTTAAATTCCAGCTGAAGATCTGGCACATTATTTTGCTCCGCATCAATTTTCATCATGCGATAACCCAGTTTGGCACCAAGGTCTACCGCTAGATTATCAATAAAGTCGTATTGAAGTTCAGCTTGTACATCGGTCTTTTTAGTGTCGCTGCCATGGCTGTAAACAGCTTCAGCTTTGGCGCTCATCCCGGTAAATGGCAGTTTGACACCTGCTGTTGCGTAGAGCAGAGGGCTGTATTCATCCAGATCATATTGGCTTAAAGCACCGGCGTTCAGGTTTTTCACCGTACCATCTAAGTTTGTTAAGCCGACACCGACATCCGCATGCACAACCGTATCCAGCAATTCGTAATACAGAATATAGTCAATATTGTTCAGCTCGATATCTGAAGCATTAAGTACAGTGCTTTGCTCGCTGTTGCTGTCGAGATTTACATATTTGATTTTCGCATTTGGCAACAACGGTACCGGATGTTCCAAAGCTACAGACAGCTGTGCCGTACCTTGACGGTCCAGATCATGTTTATTGGCATTGTCAGACTGGCTATATCCGTCAAAATTCCAGTAGCTGGCATCTGCTTTCAGACCAATGATATCGGCATGGCTGACGCTACTCAGCGCCAGTCCGCATAATAAAGTATTGATGATTCTTGCGTGCATAGGTTGAATTTCCTTGTGCTTGACTCAAATTGAGCAGTTTTATGACCTAAATCCATATTTTTAGTATTTCTGGCTAGCTGCATCATATAGGTAATTTTCAAAATGTATATGGCAGCAAGTAGGGAACCATCCAGTCAGATTGAGCTTAATTGTTCAGTTTTATTTTGCTAGATCTAGAACAATTGCATAGCAGGCTTTTCAGCCATTTCAATCAAGGTCTACATTTTAAAAACGCATGTCACTGGATCTTGAGCATATAATCAAATATATCGAAATATTGCGTGACCCTGAAAGGACATGACATGACTAAACCCCGAGCAGTAATCGACTATCCGCTTTATGTTGCAGGTAAGCCAGTGGAAACCTCAGAGTGGCTGGAGGTTCAGGATAAATATACGCATAAGGTTTGCGCACGTGTGTCATTGGCAGATGCCAAAATTCTGGAAAAAGCCATTAAAGCAGCAGTCAAAGCCGAAGCGGAAATGGCGGCTCTGGAGCCTTATCAGAAACAGAAAATCCTGTTGCACTGTGTGAAGCGCTTTAATGAAATTCGCAGTCAGTTGACCGAGATTCTGATTGCTGAGGGGGGTAAGCCACGTAAAGCTGCCGCAGCTGAAGTGGAACGTCTGATCAATACTTTCCAGATTGCTGCTGATGCCGTGACTCAGGTTGATTCAGGCCGTATGATGCCATTAGCAGTTACAGCAGCTGCATCGGGCTATCAGGGTTTTGTGAAACAGGTTCCGATTGGCGCCGTCTCCCTGATCAGTCCTTTTAATTTTCCGCTGAATCTGACCGCTCACAAGATTGCGCCTGCAATTGCAGCGGGTTGTCCCTTTGTCTTAAAACCTGCCAGCCTGACACCGGTATCTGCCTTAAAGATTGCTGAGATTCTGGCAGAGACTGATTTACCACCAAATGCGTTCTCGATACTGCCCTGTCCACGTGAACTGGCGGATGTACTGGTGACAGATGACCGTTTCAAAATGCTCAGCTTTACCGGTTCTGATGTGGTCGGTTGGGATATGAAAGCGCGGGCAGGGCGCAAGAAAGTCACGCTGGAACTGGGTGGTAATGCCGCAGTAATGATCGAGCCGGATACTGAAATTACGGATAGCTTTATTGATCGCCTGATCGGTGGTGCTTTTGGTCATGCCGGACAGGTCTGCATCAGCGTGCAGCGTATTTTGGTGCATCAAGATATCTACGCTGAGGTGAAGAAAAAACTGGTAACCAAACTGAAAAAGCTTAAACCAGCGGATCCGGATTTGGACACCACCCTAGTCGGTCCAATGATCAAGGAAGCTGAAGCCCAACGTTTGAAAAAATGGCTGGATAAAGCCGTGAAGAAAGGCGCTAAAGTGCTCAGTGGCGGCAAGCTGGATGGCGTGATGTTTGAGCCGACCTTACTGGAAGATGTCGATCATGGGCTAGAAGTGTATAAAGATGAAGTGTTTGGTCCAATGGCAATCTTGGAAAAATACAGCGATTTTGAGGCCGGGATTGAATGCATCAACAGCAGTCGTTTTGGTTTGCAGGCGGGTGTTTATACCCAGAACCTGAACAAGATGCTATATGCCTGGAACCAGTTGCATGTCGGTGGCGTGATCATCAACGACATTCCATCCTTCCGTGTTGATAATATGCCGTATGGCGGTGTAAAGGATTCGGGATTAGGGCGTGAAGGCATCCAGTCTGCAATTCGTGACATGCAGGAAGAACGAATACTGGTGATTAAAGCCTGAATAATGATTTAAATTTTAAGTGTTCAGATCATGCGCACATTTGCTCATGATCTGAGTTTTTAAAGTTCAGCTATTCAATAAGAAGAGAACAGGAATAATTTTTATAACTCATCAAGATATACTTAAAAAACAATATATTCCTAAAAGTTAATTCACTTATAACTTAATAAATCAAGCTAAGCCTGGAGAAATATTGAACGGTTGAACAAGATATATTATAAAAAATTAATATTAGGAGCAGAATTTACACAAATCATACTTAAAACTCAGTATTGTTAAATCCATATACACGGACAGTGTGGGCAAGATGCTTTATCCAGGATTTGACATGCTAGACCGTTGGCTGATTTAGAAGCTGAAGCTCACAAGGCAAGGCTCCAATTGAAGCACCCAGAATTATTTTTATTGGTACTTTTTTTGCTCGCGCGATAACCACAATAAGCAGCATCTAAAGAGACCTAAGGTTTAGGTGTTCTATGACAGATACTCGAGAGAATTGGTCGGCACGATCAGGATTTATTATTGCAGCGATTGGCTCTGCAGTAGGGTTAGGGAATATTTGGCGCTTTCCATACGTTGCCTATGAAAATGGCGGAGGCGCATTCCTGATTCCTTATCTGATTGCGATTTTCGCAGCAGGTTTGCCATTATTGTTTTTAGATTATGCAGTTGGACACAAGTTCCGCAAAGCACCACCGATGGCCTATAAAAAACTCATGAATGCAGAATCTCTGGGTTGGTGGCAGGTGATGGTGACCCTGATCATCGGGATTTATTATGCCAGCGTATTGTCCTGGGCTGGCAGTTATATGTTCTATTCCTTCGGACAACAGTGGGGAACCGATACTCAAGGCTTCTTCTTCAATACCTATCTGCAAAATGGTGAAGGCCTGACCTTCGGTTTTGTTCCGGTACTGTTTTTTGGTCTGGTAGTCGTTTGGGCAGCGGTGATGCTGATCCTTTACGGTGGAGTACGCCGTGGGGTAGAACTGGCGAATAAAATCTTTATGCCATTGCTGGTGATTTTATTCACGATCCTGGTGATTCAGGCAGTACGTTTACCTGGTGCAGTCGATGGCTTAAATGCCTTCTTTACTCCAAACTGGGAAGCCATGACTAATTATAAAGTCTGGCTGGCAGCTTTTGGCCACATCTTCTTCTCACTTTCGGTGGGTTTCGGGATTATGTTGACCTATGCGTCTTACTTGAAACGTAAAACCAACCTGACCGGTTCAGGTATCGTGGTGGCATTGGCGAACTCGTCTTTTGAAATTCTGGCAGGTATTGGTGTCTTTGCAGCACTTGGTTTCATGGCATTCAGCTCAGGTGCAAAGGTTGAAGATGTAGTATCTGGTGGTATCGGTCTGGCCTTTATTGCCTTCCCGAAAATCATTTCCAGTTTAGGTGCAGGTGGAGACCTGTTCGGCTTCCTATTCTTTGCGTCATTAACAGTGGCGGGTATTACCTCCATGGTAAGTATCCTGCAGGTGCCAATTGCGGCATTCCAGGACAAGCTGGGTTGGTCAAAGAACAAGTCCGTGACGATTATTGCCGGTGGTTCAGCAGTGGTATCGACTTTGATCTTCTCGACCCATAGTGCCATTACATTTGTCGACATTATTGACTACTTTGCCAATAACATCGGTATTGTCGGTGGTGGCCTGTTATCGATTATTTTATTGTCCTGGTTCCGCCGTCCATTGATGAAACAGCTGGAAATGCATGTCAATGAATTTGCCAGTGTGAAACTTGGTGCCAGCTGGAAGTTCATGCTGACAGTGATCACACCTTTGTCATTATTGCTGGCATTGGGTTTAACCCTGAAATCAATCATGGCAGAAGGTTATGGTGGTTATCCCGCAAGTACACTATGGACGATTGGTGGGGGCACCCTTGCATTCTTTATTCTGGGCGCCATTCTGCTCAGTCTAGTTAAAGACCGTCATAGTTAGGAGAACCAATATGAATACATCTGCATTGATCATGATGATTTTCTCCATCGTTTTATTATGGGGTGGTCTGGTACTCTCTGTGATTCATCTGGTAAAAAATCCGGAAGAACCAGAAGACTAACAATCTTCACATAAACTGATTGTTGCTGTAAATGAAAGTCATTATCATCTTTGCTGATAATGACTTTTTTAATGGCTGACTTATGGGTATTGCTTCCGTTACTGATGCACAAGTCTATACAGCCTTTGCCGTAACTCTATTTGCCGGCTTGGCCACCGTGGTGGGTGGGGGACTGGTATTATTTTTAAAAAAGCCCAACCTGCGTGTCATGTCCTTCGGTCTGGCCTTTGCTGCTGGAGCGATGATTTATGTGTCTCTTACTGAGATTCTGACCAAATCCATTGATTCTTTTAGCGTGGCGTATGGCGCGAAAATGGGGTATGCCTGGGGAACCTTGACTTTATTACTGGGTGCAGTCTTGGTGCTGTTACTGGATCATCTGGTCCCCAATCCGCATGAGACCTTGGAAAAAAATAATACCCAGGATCTAGGACAGGAACAGTTGCTGCGCACCGGCTTGCTCACGTTATTTGCCATCACTGCACATAATTTGCCGGAAGGCATGGCGACCTTTTTTGCAACCCTGGAAAGCCCGATGCTGGGTGCGCCGTTGGCGGTAGCGATTGCGATTCACAATATCCCAGAAGGTGTAGCGATTGCTTTACCGGTATATATGGCGACACATCGACAATCCTATGCATTGCTCGCCAGTTTGGTTTCTGGTCTGGCGGAACCTTTGGGAGCCGCATTGGGCTACTTCATTCTGGCACCGTATCTGAATACCACCATCTATGGCATCATTTTCGGTCTGATCGGTGGCGTGATGGTCTATCTGGCCTTGGATGAAATGTTGCCAACCGCCAAGCGTTATTCCAAAGGTCACGAAACGGTTTATGGCCTGATTAGCGGGATGGCGGCGCTTGCCAGCAGTCTGGTGATTTTCAAATTTCTCCAATAAATCTAGAATAAAAAAAGGCAGCCGAAGCTGCCTTTTTCTTCAAACAACTATTTAAGCCGTTTTTTCGATTCGGCAATAGAAGAAACCATCGCCTTGACCCGCTTTAGGTAAAAGCTGACGACCATGAATCTGCTCAATACCCCAATTCGCTTTGATCTTGATTTCTTTGGCATCCGCATGGGTAGTAAAGAACTCGACCATCTGCTGTTCATTTTCTGCTTTTAGAATCGAACAGGTGATATAAAGCAAAGTACCGCCAACTTTCAGCTGCTGCCACATATTTTCCAGAATCTGTTTTTGCAGTTCCACCGTCTGGGCGATATCAGTAGATTGACGCAGCAGGCGAATATCCGGATGACGACGCATCACGCCAATCGCTGAGCAGGGTGCATCCAGTACGATACAGTCCGGCTGCTCAGCCGCCTGCCAGTTGATTGCATCAGCAGTAACGATTTCTACATGCTCACCTTCAAGTAGCAGACGTTCCAGGTTTTCCTGGACGCGCAGCAGACGTTTGGCATCCTGATCCAATGCAATCAGCTTTTTAGGACTGTATTTTTCCAGAATATGTGCGGTCTTGCCACCCGGTGCTGCGCAGGCATCGACGACATATTTATTATTCAGGTTGGGCAGTAAAGTGGCACAGAGCTGGGCATGCTCATCCTGTACCGAGAAACCACCAATATCGAAGCCGGGCAGGTGCGGTACATGGATACTCTCATCCAGCACGATACCCACTTCAGAAATACTGCAGGCATGCACAGCAATATCATGTTCTTCCAGAATTTCTAAATACTCATCACGGCTCACCTGACGTTCATTGACGCGTAAGGTCAGAGGAGCCACCTGCTTCAGTTCAGTGCTAAGTTCCAGCAGCTGTTCAGGCCAGTCTTTCTTCAGACGTTTATATAACCAGCTTGGCAAACCATGCGCCTGTTTTAATGCTGCCTGAAAGTCAGGTGTTTCACGTGAAACACGACGCAGGATGGCATTCACTACCCCACTTAAAGCCTGATAACCGAGCTGTTTAACAGCCGTTACGGTCTCGGAAATTGCGGCATGCGGCGCAATCCGGGTTTCCAGCAACTGATATAGACCGACATAGAGACAGGTTTCGACCGTATCATTGTTAATCGGTTTCACCAAGAGTGGCAGGGTCACGCTTTTCAGCGCATACCACTGACGCAGTGTCCCAAGAACCAGTTCATGGAACAGGGCGCGGTCACGCTCTGCCACTTTGCCAAGATGTTGTGGCAAAACACTGGCAAGTGATTGCCCTTGCTGTACCGCGAGCAGGGTGCGAATCACCTGGGCACGTAAGTTCAGGTGTGATGTGCCGGCTTCGTAATGACTCATGCCAGTATTTGTCCTACATGTAATTTTTGGGTTTGATTGATTTGAACCGGGTTCAGCGCTTTACCGCCCGGCCACTGCAGTGAGGTCAGGCAAATAGCTTTTTGATCACCACAAGCCACATGTACGCCATGTTTATCTAGCGCGAGGATAGTTCCAGGTACCTTGCCTTCCGCATTTTCATGAGATAACAAAGAACCCCAAACGCGCAGGTTATTTGTTTCATCAATAGGCGTAAATGCTACTGGCCATGGATTAAATGCACGGATATTGCGGTCAATCGTGACCGCATCCTGAGTCCAATCAATTTTAGCTTCTGCCTTGGATAATTTATGTGCATAAACCGTAAGCGCTTCATCCTGCACTTTGCGGTGATCAAGATAGTGCTGTAGAGATTCTTCTGATTCCAGCACTTTGACTGTTGCTTCAGCACCTTGCTGAGCCAGCTTGTCATGCAAAGAAGCAGAGGTGTCTTGTGGCTCAATCGGGCAGATGGTTTTATACATCATGTCGCCAGTATCCAGACCAGCTGCCATTTTCATAATGGTCACACCAGTCTCGGCATCACCCGTAGCGATGGCACGCTGGATTGGTGCGGCACCACGCCAGCGCGGCAGTAATGAACCGTGAATATTCAGACAGCCATATTTCGGCGTATCTAAAACCACTTGCGGCAGGATCAGACCATAAGCTGCCACAACCATGACATCCGCATTTAAGGCTTTTAACTCAGCTTGAGCTGCCAGACCTTCGTCTGTTGAAGATTTAAAGTGTAGCGGTTGATAGACCGGAATATTGTGTTCCAGTGCCAGCTGTTTAACCGCAGATGCAGTGAGTTTTTGGCCGCGACCCGCTTTACGGTCCGGTTGGGTATACACCGCCACAATCTCATGGTCGGTTTTTAGCAGCGCAGCCAATGCAGTGGCTGCAAATTCTGGTGTGCCTGCAAAAATGATTTTCACGGATGAAATTCCAAATAAACTTAAGGGCATTATAAGGCATAAGGCAATTCGCAGCCTAATTCAGCAAAAGCTTAAAGCTCAGTACCACCCATTACCATGATAAATCACTCAAATTTCATATAAAAAAAACTCATGCAAATTGTAAAAAATATTCATGAAAGTTTTGTATTTAAACCGGAACGATAACGGTATAGTAGTTTTTAATAAAATATTTTAATCGTGTACGTACTGAAACTGCTCTGAGCATATCCCCGCCTGTCACATTGATAAGCGCCTGATCCGCCGTGTAACTTGGTGTATGATATGTTCAATTTTCGACTGATTTCATGCTCTCGATCAGACAGATTTCGCCAGAGTGAATGAACTCATTCATCTCAAGCACAACCTTTGTTGGAATAACACAATGCCTGACTATCGTTCAAAAACATCGACACACGGAAGAAACATGGCGGGTGCGCGTGGCTTATGGCGCGCCACTGGTATGAAGGATGAAGACTTCGGCAAGCCAATTATTGCAGTGGTCAACTCATTTACCCAGTTCGTTCCGGGCCACGTACATCTTAAAGACCTCGGTCAATTGGTGGCGCGTCAGATTGAACAAGCAGGCGGCGTAGCAAAAGAATTTAATACCATTGCTGTGGATGATGGTATCGCGATGGGTCATGATGGCATGTTGTATTCACTGCCTTCACGTGACCTGATCGCGGACTCGGTTGAGTACATGGTGAATGCACACTGTGCTGACGCGATGGTCTGTATCTCGAACTGTGACAAAATCACACCGGGGATGCTGATGGCGGCAATGCGCCTGAACATTCCAGTCGTATTCGTGTCAGGCGGCCCAATGGAAGCCGGTAAAGTGAAAATCCGTGGTAATGAACACGCGATTGACCTTGTTGATGCCATGGTGGTTGCAGCAGATGATAGCTTCACTGATGAAGAAGTTGCAGCATATGAACGTTCTGCATGTCCAACTTGTGGTTCATGTTCTGGTATGTTCACAGCGAACTCAATGAACTGCTTAACTGAAGCATTGGGTCTGTCTTTACCAGGTAATGGTTCAACACTTGCTACACATGCAAACCGTAAAAAGTTATTCGAAAAAGCAGGTCAACTCATCGTAGAGATCACCAAACGTCACTACGAGCAAAATGATTACAGCTTGCTGCCACGCAATATCGCAACCAAAGCATCGTATGAAAATGCTATGACTTTAGATATCGCGATGGGCGGTTCAACCAATACGGTACTTCACTTATTGGCAGCTGCTCATGAAGCTGGTGTTGATTTCACCATGAATGACATTGACCGTCTGTCTCGTAAAGTGCCAGTCCTGTGTAAAGTTGCACCTGCAAAGCAGGACGTACATATGGAAGATGTACACCGCGCTGGTGGCATCATGTCGATCTTGGGTGAACTGGATCGCGCAGGCTTGTTGGATACCTCTGTACCCACCGTCCATGAAGCAACTTTAAAAGATGCCTTGGATAAATGGGACATTATCCGTACTGAAGATGAAGAAGTGTATACCTTCTTTAAATCAGCACCGGGCGGTGTACCAACACAAACCGCATTCTCACAAGACCGCTACTACTCACGTTTAGATGGTGACCGTGAAAATGGTGTGATCCGCAATGCCGAACATGCCTTCTCTAAAGACGGCGGTCTGGCAGTACTTTATGGCAACATCGCACTGGATGGCTGTATTGTAAAAACGGCTGGTGTAGATGAGTCGATCTTGAAGTTCAACGGTACAGCACGTGTATTTGAAAGCCAGGATTCAGCAGTTGAAGCGATCTTGGGCGGTAAAATCACGGCCGGCGATGTGGTTGTAATTCGTTACGAAGGCCCACGTGGTGGCCCAGGTATGCAAGAAATGTTGTATCCAACCAGCTACCTGAAATCAAAAGGTTTAGGGAAAGACTGTGCACTTGTAACAGATGGTCGTTTCTCGGGTGGTTCATCAGGTCTTTCAATTGGTCACGTGTCACCAGAAGCTGCGGAAGGTGGTGCGATTGGTCTGGTTGAAGATGGCGACCGTATCGAAATCGATATTCCGAATCGTACGATTCACCTGGCTGTTGAGGACGCTGTAATGGCAGAACGTCGTGCAGCGCAAGAAGCCAAAGGTTGGAAGCCTGCGGAAGAGCGTCCACGCAAGATTTCTAAAGCCTTGAAAGCCTATGCAATGCACACCACGAGTGCTGCGAAAGGTGCAGTACGTGATATCTAAGCTGTAAATTTTTATAGCACAAAAAAGCACTCCAGATGGGGTGCTTTTTTTATTTCTTAGATATTTAAGGTTGGGTAAATCACGTGAACTTTCATAAAAGCAATCATGGCAGTACTTTAGATATTTAAAACCAATAAAGGCTTAATAAAAGTAGGTGTATAGTAAAAATACAGTATCAATGCAAAAGTGATTACACGCATGTCAATGAAATTTATTAGCCGCTTTGTCGTAATTTTAGTGCTCATTATGATTTTAGCCGCACTTAGTATTCAATTTTTCTTTGATCCACATTACACCGTCGTATTCTGGATTTTAGCTGTTCCTGTAATTTTGGGAGCTCCGATTCTTGGATCTGTGATCTTGGCATCCAATGAAGAACTTGATCTTCATCAGTTGAATTAAGCACATATATTAAAAATGCGCCAGGCAGTGATTTGAATGACTATGTGAATGAATCTATCTCAGTTCTCTAACATTTGAACCATCGTCCAAGAAAAAGACTCGGCTTTAAAAGTCCGAGTCAGGTCATATGGCAACCCCCTGATATTGCACTGCAAATGCTAGTCTGATTGTTTGATAATTCACTGCCTCAAATCACTTTTAGGGTTCTAATAATTTTTGCATAGGCAGACTTTTACTTTGGATAGCGCCAAAGTAAAAAATACTTTTATTGCACTGACTCTATTGCCTGAACAAGTTTAAAGCATTGCTTTAAGATGAATGCAAGGCAGCGACATTGATATCGCTCTTACTCATGCGCCTAGAGCAAGAGAAAAACAGACTTAGGTGATACACAGAGTCTTACTTTTATGTGGACACGGCTTTCTATACAATCGGATAAAACCTAGACAGCTTTCAGGCTTCACAAGAATTACATCCAGGACAAAACAAGATGAGTAAAGATAATATCCGAGAGCACTCAGCCCCCGTTTATGAAGGCATCGAAAATGCCCCGGCCCGATCCATGATGCGTGCCACGGGTTTTCAGGATGAAGACTTTAATCGTCCTTTTATTGGCATTGCTTCGACCTGGGCCAATGTCACCCCGTGTAATATGCATATTGACGGTCTGGCCAGAACGGTAGAACAGGGTGTGAGTGCTGCGGGTGGCAAGGGCATTATCTTCAATACCATTACCATTTCCGACGGGATTTCTAATGGTACCGAAGGTATGAAATATTCCTTGCTGTCCCGTGAAATCATTGCGGATTCGATTGAAGCAGTGGTCGGCTGTCAGGCCTATGATGGTGTAATTGCCATTGGTGGCTGTGATAAAAATATGCCGGGCTGCATCATGGGACTGGCACGTCTAAACCGTCCAGGTCTGTTTATTTATGGCGGTACCATCAAACCGGGCGAAGGTCATACCGACATGATTTCCGTATTTGAAGCAGTCGGACAGCATGCCAAAGGTGAAATCAATGCGATTCAGGTCAAGCATATTGAAGAAGTGGCTTTGCCGGGTCCAGGTTCTTGTGGCGGGATGTATACCGCGAATTCCATGGCTTCTGCGATTGAAGCACTCGGTATGAGCCTGCCGGGTTCTTCTGCACAGGAAGCCGTCTCTGAAGACAAGCAGATCGACTGTGCCCGTGCTGGTGAAGCCGTGATGAATCTGTTACGTCTGGACATCAAACCACGTGACATCATGACCAAAGCGGCTTTTGAAAATTCAATTAAAGTTCTGATTGCTTTGGGTGGTTCGACCAATGGTGTACTCCATCTGTTGGCCATGGCACATACCGCAGGTGTGGAGCTCAGTCTGGATGATTTTGTCCGGATTGGTAAAGACATTCCTGTAGTCGCTGATGTACGTCCATCGGGTAAATATCTGATGTCGGAGCTGATTGCGATTGGCGGGATTCAACCATTGATGAAACGTATGCTGGATGCCGGCATGCTGGATGGTTCCTGCCTGACTGTGACTGGTAAAACTCTGGCAGAAAACCTGGCGAATGTAAAAGATTATCCTGAAGGTCAGCAGATTATCCTGTCATTTGACCAGCCGGTGAAAAAAGATTCACATCTGATCATTATGAAAGGTAACCTTTCACCAAAAGGTGCCGTGGCCAAAATTACCGGTAAGGAAGGCCTTTACTTCAAAGGAGCAGCACGGGTCTTTGAGGGTGAACAGGGCGCCATGCGCGGGATTCTGGATGGTGAAGTTCAGCCGGGTGAAGTGGTGGTGATTCGCGGTGTTGGTCCTAAAGGTGGACCAGGCATGCCAGAAATGCTGAAACCGACCTCAGCGATTATTGGTAAAGGCTTAGGGGATTCCGTAGCACTGATTACCGATGGCCGATTCTCCGGTGGTAGTCATGGGTTTGTGATTGGTCATGTCACCCCAGAAGCCTATGAAGGTGGACCGATCGGTCTGGTACAAAATGGCGATGAGATTTCGATAAATGCAGAAACCCGTGAAATGACCTGGCATGTCTCGGATGAGGAAATCGCTGCACGTCAGGCCGCCTGGATTAAACCAAAACCGAATTACACGCATGGAGCATTAGCCAAGTTTGCCAAACTGACCTCTGGTGCAGAAACCGGGGCAGTGACTGACCTAAATCTCGAGATCTAAACGCTCTGTAAACATTGATCATTTTGTCTTGAATTGATATAAGTTTTTTTCACATACAGCAGATCCAGGTGATCTGCTATTCTGGTGAAAAAGATAGTATCCTGTAGCAGTTAGACGCTGTCATCTGCTGCGTTGTTCTCTACTGAGGCTGATCTCATGTCCCTGTTACGCCGTTGGTTCGATCCAATCCGATCGAGTTGGTTTTATCAAAAGCCAACCCGCCAGGCGGTGCTATCTGCTGAAGATGGCTTAACGATTTATCTGCGTCTGGATGATGTGTATAGCTATCTGGCAGTGCAGCTGTTACCACAACTGGAAGAGATCCTGAGTCCGGAATTAAAACCGTTGAAGGTAGTCATCTCCAGTCAACGGGGCGAAATACCGAATCAGATGTCTTTTGAAGAATGGCAAAATTACTGTATTAATGATGCCAAAATCCTCTCCAGACAGCATCGTTTCAGCTTTCATGAAACACCAGAATTACCCACTGCAGAAGCCTTAAAACAGGCCGAAACCATTCTGCGCCGAACCCCATTGCGTGGCCAGGATTTTCTTTATCTGCTGGAAGATATCTTTCATATGCTGTGGCAAAAGCAGTATGGCAAACTGCGTACCTTGCATACCATGGCCAGTCGCCATCATCAGCCACAGGATTTTTCTGAACGGGTCTTTGACACAACCCCGGTTTTGGCCAGCTATTTTGATTTCGGTGGCCGTCAGTATCATGCCGTAGATGATCTGCTGCGTTTAACCCGCCGTCTGAAACAGCAAAAATTACTGACGGGTAATCCAATCTTCCTGATCAATCATATTGAATGGCGTGAGCACCTGATCAGTGATGCTGAAGAACTGAATGAAATTCAGGGCTTAGATCCGGAACTGGATCTGTATATTGCCCTGGAAGATCCAATTTCCTGGCTGTTGCTGGCCTATATTAGGGAAGAACTGGCTGATTTTTATAATATCCATCTGAATGTCTATCCGCTGTCTTATCGTGGCCGTGATGGCTTTGACTGGGGACTGGCAACGCGCCTGTCAAAACGGACTGAAGTCGAATTTACCCCATTTTGCCGACCGACGGTACAAAGCATTTTGCCGATGGCACAGCTGTATTACAGCTGCCCGGAAGAAGGGCGGGTGGATGCGATGTACCGGATTTTGCAGGCGGTCTGGACGCGTGGACGTGACTTGAGTTATACCCCACATTTCAATGCCTTACAGCAGGAACTGGGAGTTGGGCAACTGACCGAAGAAGATATTCAGGCTAAGCTTAGAGACAATGATATGCTCTGTGAAATGAAGTCTCAGCCCAACTTGCCGGTGCTGGAACTTCGGATTGATAATCAAAGTTTTGTATTTAATAGCTTATATCGTGTCTGGATGATTGAAAGTATTTTCAGTAATGTGTTAGAAGAAAAGTATAAGAGTGATAATCAAACTGAAAGTGAACTGAATAAACATGAACAAAGTAAAAGCTGAATCATTACAACATGCACGTGAGCAGATTGACGCGATTGATACAGCTTTGGTTGAGCTGATTGCTGCGCGCCAGTTTTATGTAGATCAAACCACCCGTTTCAAGAAAACTGAAACTGACCTGCAATCTCCGGAACGGATGGAGCAGGTTGTTGAAAATGTCAAAGCCCAAGCTCAAAAGCAGGGCATTGATCCAGTGTTTATCGAGCACCTGTATCGGGAAATGTTCCAGCATTTTATTCAGCGCGAACTGAAAGAATTTCGTCCTTAAGCGCCCTTTATTTAAAATCTGTGCTGGTCAATCTGATGCTTTCCAGCAAAGTACATCTTGAGCCTCAAGATTTGCTTGAGGCTGTATCCTTAAAACCCTGATTTTTCTTTGGCAGTCATTTTTATAGCATGGTTCTAAATAAATTTGGGATCATCAGATGATTGCTTTCCGATGTCGGCAATTGCTTTAGTTCCTGCGCTCATCGGCATGTGGTTGGGTAAGAAAATTCGCTATCGAATTCCTGAGCAGAAATTCCGTACTGTATTTTTTATCGGTCTGATTGCTTTGGGCAGTTATATGACACTGCACCAGTTCGGCTGGATTTAATCCAAGACTTTCTGAATCTCGGCAGAAAGTAAAAATTGGCTAAAATGTTGATAGGCAATACTCAGTTCATCAAAATTTTTCGCAGCTAACAGTAACTTGCGGTTGGCCCAATCTCCAGTCAACTGGATTTGCTTAAATGCATAGAGCTTGGCCAAACGTTGCGCAGCACGTTGCGGCATGATGGCAATGCCAACACCATTCGCAACCACCTGAGCAATAGCAGAAAAATTCGGCAATCTTAAGCGGTATTGGATTTCGCAGTGGAGTAATCTGGCCTGAGCTTCAATAGACTGTTGTAAGGAGTGATATTGCATTAAACCCACAAAGGGATAATTCAGACAGTCCCCTAATTTCAATGCTTTACTGGTACTGAGATCATGCTGTTCTGGACAGATTAGCACCAAAGGATCATCTGAAAATTCCAGGGTTTGCAACTGTGGAGCAGCAAAGAAGCTGGAAATTAAACCAAGTTTGGCAGTGCCACTGGTCAATGCTGCAATAATGTCATTGCTCTCTGCTTCTTTTAGATCAATCTGGATATTGGGGGTCATAACTGCTAGTTGAAATCTACTCATTTCTATACTAATATATAAATTATGAGTAAGTATGTAAGCATTAGCGTTGCAGCTAAAACACTAGGCGTTTCCATTCAAACATTAAGACGTTGGGATGAAGAAGGCGCTTTGGTTGCAGATCGAACCCCTAAAAATCACAGGCGATATGATCTGAGTAAGATCACGCCTGAGCAAATCCATAAGCTTGATAGTCAGGATCAAAGAAAAACCATTGCATACGCAAGGGTGTCTAGTCATGATCAAAAAGAAGATTTAATCCGTCAGCAACAAGTTTTAGAAATGTATTGCGCCAATCAAGGTTGGACGTTTGAGTTAATTTCCGATCTTGGTTCAGGTATGAACTACAAGAAAAAAGGCTTAAATAAGCTCCTTGAAGCCATTATGAATGATGAAATTGGGCGTTTGGTTTTAACGCATAAAGACCGTTTGTTGCGCTTTGGAGCTGAATTGGTTTTTGCCTTATGCGAAGCTAAGAGTGTTGAAATTGTTATTCTTAATAAAGGTGAAAATTTATCTTTTGAGGAAGAACTTGCTCAAGACGTTTTGGAAATTATTACTGTTTTTTCAGCAAGATTGTACGGTAGTCGTAGCAAAAAAACCAGAAGCTCATTCAGGCGGTTAAAGACGCACTATGAGCCGATTTATACGAGGGCATGTCATTCAATTACTGCCAAACGATAAGCAAGCCACTCATTTTGCACAGGCAAGTGGTGTTGCACGTTTATCTTATAATTGGGCATTAAAAGAATGGCAACGTCAGTATAAAGCGGATAAAGAATATCGAGATCAGTGTGAATATTATGGTGTCGAGGTTGATAAAAAACTCCTCAATAAGCCATCCGAAGGCAAGATTAGAAAACACTTAAACTCATTTAAGCGTTCAAAATATCCATTTATGCTGAAAGTAACCAAGTGCGCCCCACAGCTTGCTATTAAGCAGCTAGGCAACTCATTTGATCGCTTCTTCAGTGGTCAGTCAAAGTATCCTAGACCTAGAAAAAAAGGCGTAGATGATCGTTTTTCATTATCAAATGACCAGTTTCGCATTAAAGATAGAAAAATCAGTATCCCAAACTTGGGTTGGGTAAAGATGACTGAGGATTTACGCTATCAAGGTAAAATCCTATCAGCAAAAATATTTAAACAAGGTGGCAAGTGGTTTGCTTCTATTAGTGTTGAGTTAAATCAAGCTGAGAATCTTCACCCAAAAACAGGTGTGGCTATTGGTGTTGATTTGGGTGTTTCTAATCTTGCCACGCTATCCAATGGTGAGGTTATCCCATCAAGTGCGCCATTAAAAAGACAACTAGCCAAACTAAGACGACTTACAAAGTCTTTTAGCCGCAAACAGAAAGGTAGTCAAAATAGAGAAAAAGCGAAAACCAAGCTCTCTCGTTTGCACTACAAAATATCATGCCTGAGAAAGAACCATCTTCATCAAGTCACATCGAATTTAATCAAGCGATTCGATGTAATTGCAATTGAGGATTTAAATGTGAAAGGTATGGTTAAGAACCGTAAACTCTCAAGAGCCATATCTGATATGGGATTTCATGAGTTCAAGCGACAACTGATCTACAAGGCAGCACAACATGGCAAGTCAATTCTATCTGTTGGTAGATTCTTTCCAAGTAGTAAAATGTGTTCGCATTGTGGTGAATTAAATCAAAACTTAACGCTATCAATGCGTAAGTGGCGATGTTCATGTAAAACCCTGCATGATCGGGATATTAATGCTGCGATTAATATCCTAAAACATGCAGATAAAGAATTGGTAGCCACCTAAGCTACCAATGGCGGTGAGTTACACCGTGACAGCCTGTGGAATTGAGGTAATCCCAAAAGCAATTGCGATTGGTTCTTGATAGTGAAGCAGGAATTAGACATTAAGCCCACGTAAGTAGGTTTGAGTAGGTTTGAGTAGGTTTTAAATAACGGTTATTGACCAGATACTTGGGTAGCAACAGGGGAAGATATTCACTTTGTGCTGATGAATTACACCACAAGCTGATATTAGAATGCTGTCCTTCACTAAAAACTGCCATAGCTCGTGACAGCTGTTGTCCCTGTTGCAGGATGGCTTGGGCATGCTCAGCAAAGACCTGACCTGCAAAAGTCATTTTCACTCCGCCAGAATGGCGGCTAAACAGACTGACCTGATATTGCTGTTCCAGCTTTTTAATCCGCTCACTGGCTGCCTGTAAGGAAATAGCAGAGCGTTCAGCACCTTTGGTCAGACTACCTGTGTCGACTATATTGAGAAAAAGACGTAAATCAAAAAAATCCAGACGCATCGGCAGGATGCTCATATAAAAGATCAGGCCTATTTAAACAATTCTTGCGATATAAAAAAAGCAGCCTGGAGGCTGCTTGAAAATTTAAGTCTTCGAATTATTTTTTATCAACTAGGCTAAAGAACCAGTTCAGGAATAACGCAGCAAAGGTCGCTGTACCAATTCCACCTAGGTTAAAGTTACCGAAGGTCAGGGCAAAGTCACCCGTACCTAAAATAATGGTCACAGCCGCAACCATCAGATTTTTGTTTTGTGAGAAGTCGACTTTATTTTCAATCCAGATTTTTGCACCGGCAATGGTGATCAAACCAAAGACTACAATCGAAGCACCAGTCAGAATCGCAGTTGGAATGGTATGAATAATTGCACCAAACTTCGGTGATAGGCCAAGGAAGACTGCAAACACACCGGCTACGGCAAAGATAATGGTGGAGTAAACCCGGGTCACAGCCATCACACCGATGTTTTCACCATACGTGGTCATCCCCGGAGCACCGACACCACCAGCCAAGGTAGTCGCAACACCATCTGCAACAAAGGCTTTACCGATATGCGGATCCAGGTTTTCTCCAGTCATTGCGCCGACTGCTTTAATATGCCCGAGGTTTTCAGCGACCAGAATCAAGGCAATCGGTGCAATGATCAGCATGGCATTCAATTCAAAAGTCGGCGCATGGAAGGTCGGTACACCAAACCAAGCTGCTTGCTGAATTGGCAGGAAATTGATAGCAGTGCCATAACCCATGACATTGCTAAGTACGAAATAGATCAGATAAGCCAATAACAGGCCGACCAATAAAAGCAGACGCTGTAATAGACCACGGGTGAAGACGGCAATTGAACCCATACACAATACTGTGACCAAAGACATCCACATATTAAAAGTATTGCCCATCACGCTTTTTACAGTCACAGGAGCCAGGTTCAGACCAATAATCATGACCACCGCACCAGTCACCACAGGCGGCATCAATTTCTCAATCCAGCGGGTTCCTGTTGCCATGACCAGAAAACCCATCAGGGCATAGAAGATACCACAGGCAATAATCCCGCCTGCTGCAACGCCAATATTCGGATTGAGGCCACCACCGGCATAACCGGTTGCCGCAATCACGACCCCAATGAAGGCAAAGCTTGATCCTAGATAACTTGGAACCCGGCCACCTGTCATGATAAAGAACAGAATGGTACAGATCCCTGACATTAAGATGGCCAGGTTGGGATCAAAGCCCATCAAAAACGGGGCCAGTACAGTGGCACCAAACATTGCAAAAGCGTGTTGTACACCTAGAATTAAAGTTTGTGCGGGTGGTAAATACTCTGCGGTACCTACTGGTCGTGCATCGATACTGCCCTCATAAGGGCGCCATTTGGGAAACCAACTGGACATAAAATGAGCACTCAAAAGATAAATTGAGCACATCATACTCTTGTTCTTTCGAAGATTTAATTACCAAAACAAAATTTTTGTTCAAATTAATTCTATGACTTTATTTGAGATTTTACCGTGTGGTAAAAGTAAAGTGGTTTAAAAATAAAGTGAAATCAGTAGATTAATTCATCAGCTACTTCTTGGGATGATCTATAAATAAATCTAATGTGATATATAAAAGAAAGCTTTTTTGGCTATTGACTGATCAATAAAAAAGCACATCATGGAGATGTGCTTCTTCATGATTAAAAATTACTTAGCCCGTATTACGTAAACCAGCGGCAATTCCAGCAATACTTACCATTAAGGCATGATCTACCGGGGTGTGTTCAGCATTTTGCTCTGCCAGATACAGACGACGGCGTTTCATCAGTTCGGCCTGTAACAAGTGCAGCGGCAGTAAATAGGGCTTACGCACACGCATTGATTGATCCAGCACATCGTTACTGGTCAGCAGTTTTGATTCACCTTTTAAAGTCAGTAGCGTTTGTACTGCATCTTTCAGACGTTGACGCAGTTCCTCACCCAATACTTTCAGGTCGGGATCATGAGTCAAGTGTGACTCATAATACAATGCCACATCACCATCTGCTTTGGACAGGACCATTTCCAGCATATCAATCAGGGTCTGGAAATATGGCCACTGCGCTAGCATTTCATCGAGTGTAGCACGTTGACCCTGATCCAGTACCTCATTTAATGCAGCACCGGTACCGAGCCAGGCAGGTAGCATCAGACGGATCTGGGTCCAGGCAAAGACCCATGGAATTGCACGTAAAGATTCAATCCCACCACTGACTTTACGTTTCGCTGGACGTGAACCTAAGGGCAGCATTTGCAGTTCCAGCTCAGGGGTGACGGTACGCAGGTATTTTACAAAGTGAGGATTTTCACGGACTGTCTGGCGATAGACCTGTACCGATAAATCGGTCATCTGATGCATCAGGTCACGCCATTCTGTTTTCGGCACAGGGGGCGGCAATAGCGTTGCTTCCAGTGTTGCCGCGGTATAGATCTCCAGGTTTTGTAGCGCGATGCCTTCCAGACCGAACTTGAAGCGGATCATCTCACCCTGTTCAGTGACACGAATCGCACCTGAGATCGAGCCGGGTGGTTGTGAGAACAGGGCCTGTTGTGTTGGAGCACCCCCTCGGCTGATTGAACCGCCACGGCCGTGGAACAGCGTCAGCTGGATACCATGCTGTTTTGCAACAGCCGTTAGTTCCTCTTGGGCACGGTATTGCGCCCAGTTGGCAGACATAAAACCGGCATCCTTGGCTGAATCTGAATAGCCAATCATGACTTCATGCTTGCCCTGAATATGCTGTTTATACCAGTGCATATTGAACAGGGTCGACATGGTGCTGGCTGCGTCGTCGAGATCTTTCAAAGTTTCAAAGAGAGGCACTACACGTAAAGCCTGTTTGATGCCTGCTTCTTTTTGCAGCAATAAAACCGCCAGTACATCACTTGGATATTCCGCCATCGAAATGATATAGGCACCGAGTGATTCACTTGGCTGTTCTGCCAGCGTACGCATGGTCGCGAAGACTTCCTGCACATCCGGATGCTCAATCAGGCTACCGGCCGGTTCATTGAGGTATTTTGGTAATAACGGACGCTTGCTTTGCAGTTCCTGTAATAAGAAATTTTGACGTGCCTGTTCAGTCCAGGTTTCAAAATTACCTAAGCCAAGATACTCCGTAATCGCAGAGATCGCCTGACGGTGACGGCCAGATTCCTGACGGATATCCAGTTTCAGCAATTCAATGCCGAAACTGTTCACACGGTAAATAAAGTCCAGCAGTTTGCCATTGGCAATTTCTGGTAGATTGCACGCTAGCAGCGAGCGATAGCACAGCAATAAAGGCTGTAATAACTCATCTTTGGTTTTAATTACCTGGCTGTCATCGGCATCATGACCATGCAGTTTTTCTGCTAGCCAGTGCCGCGTTGCTTTCAGGCGTTCACGGGTGTCACGGAGATATTCACGATAAGGTTCCGGATGTGAGCTGCCCAGCGCCTGTTGCAGTTCTTCACTGCATTGCTGGATCGACAGTTCCCAGCGCAGATCTTCAATATCACGTAAATACAGATCAGCGGCTTTCCAGCGTGACAGCCATAGTACTTCCTGAGTAATGTGATGGGTCACATTCGGGTTACCGTCACGGTCACCTCCCATCCAGGAGGCAAAACGCACTGGCGCAACACTGAGCGGTAATGACTGACCGCACTGTTCCTGTACCATGCCATCCAGTTCACGGATGAATTTTGGTACTGCATTCCATAAGGTCTGTTCAATGGTAGTAAAGCCCCATTTGGCTTCATCGACTGGTGTCGGACGATGCTGACGGATTTCATCGGTCTGCCAGGCAGACGTGATTAGCTGTTTCAGTTCGGCCAAAATGGCTTGGCGTTCACGCGGGGTGAGTTTCTGCTGGTCGCATTTGGACAGACAGTCATTGATACCATCATATTTTTGAATCAGGGTACGTCGGCTGACTTCAGTCGGATGCGCAGTCAGTACCAGTTCAATTTTCAGTTCACAGATCTGCTGATATAGGCTTTCAGCGGAAATTTCCTGCTGTTTAAATTTTTCAAATAGGGGAACCAGGGGATTTGGCGATTCGGCAGTTTCATCAAATTCGCTTTGACGGCGACGACGGACCACGTGATATTGCTCGGCAATATTGGCAAAGTTCAGGAAGTGGGTAAAGGCGCGGGTAAGCGGAAGAATTTCATCATCTTCCAGACTGAGAAATAGCTGTTCGAGTTGTTTTTCTGCTTCTAGCTGGCCGTCGCGAGCACCTTTGGAAAGCGCCCGAATCTGTTCCACCTGATTAAACAAATCCTGCCCCGCATGTAGCTTTAAGGTTTCACCGAGCAGATTGCCCAGTAAACGTACGTCTTCGCGTAGTGGTGCATCAATTTGTTGAGCCATTTTTATATTCCCTCTGTTGCATTTCCTGACTATACCGCGCCTGGAAAGCATTCCAAGCCCATTACAGACAAAAGTCGGACACGACCTGCCTATAAAATAGCAAGGTGAATGCCAATTTGTATGAATCTAATTACAAATTGGCATTTTAGGCGGCATAGCGCAATAAGAAAATATGAATAGCGTCCTGAATAATTATTTGCTGTTTTTCTAAGGCAGGTACGGGAAACACACCCAGCAGAACTTTCTGATGCCGGTTACCAAATAGCAGTGAGAGCATCAGTTCAGTTTGACGCAATGGATCATCTTGCTGAATAAAATGATAGCTCTGGGCCAGATGAAAGAACTCTTGCCAGAGCTGGCTTAATCGCAGATGCGAGGCATTAAAGAATTGTTGAGTTAAAGGACTTTGCTCGGAAGCCAGTTCCATCAGCAGTAAATCCAGTTTAATCGCTTCCGGCAGATTGACCATATTCATCGACAATATACAGGCTTCATGCAACGCATCACAAAAATTGCTCTTGGCATGCAGCAGTGTCGTTGGACTGGCTGGAATCAGATGCTCGCAAGTATCTTCAATCGCGCAGGTAAACAGTGTGGCTTTGTCCTGAAAATGGTTATACACCGTCAGCTTGGTTACGCCTGCAGCCTGCGCAATCTGGTTCATGCTGGAACCATGATAGCCATGCTGCAGAAACAGGTGTTTGGCCGCATCCAGAATACGCCGGCGCTTTTCGAGATCTTTAGGACGTCCTACGGGAATTTGCACATTTTTTTCCAAAAAAATAAAAATGGTCATTGTTTTATGGGGGGAATTCTAATTAGTGTGCCGCATGGTATATTAATTAAAAAATAACCAGTTCACTATAGCGCAGTCTATCGACCAGAAAAATCATTATTTGATAAGAGCAGACAACATGAGCACGATTCAGTACGTCCTGACCGGCATGATTATAGCTTGCAGTGTGACCTTAGGGGGATGCAGCAAAAACAATGCGGCAACAGAACAGGAAGTTCCCTTTGTCATGGTGACTCAGCCGAATACTTCCTATTTAGAACAGAAAAGCTATGCCGGGGATGTGCAGGCACGTCAGCAAACGCCGCTGGCGTTCCGGGTCGCTGGTCAGATCATCCAGCGCTATGTCGATGTCGGGGATCAGGTGCGGGTCGGGCAGGTACTGGCAAGCTTAGATGTCAAGGATGCGGAACTGCAGTTAAACGCAGCGCGTGCCCAACTGGAAAGTGCCCAGTCCGCAGCCAAAATTGCGGAAGATGAACTGAACCGTTTTAAACAGTTACTGCCGGCCAATGCGGTCAGCCGCTCGCAATATGATGCAGTCGAGAATCAATATAAGGCAGCTAGATCGAATCTAAAGCAGGCCCAGTCCAATTATGATGTCAGCCGTAACCAGACGGGTTATAACCGCTTAATTGCCAATAAAAATGGCGTGATTACTGCACGTCATATTGAAGTCGGTCAGGTCGTGGCAGCAGGACAGGCAGCCTTTGAAATTGCACTCTCCGGAGATCGTGAAGTGGTGATTGGGGTACCGGAACAGGCGGTGAGCGAGATTAAGGTTGGTCAGCCGGCCTGGGTTACCCTCTGGTCGAAAAAAGATGAAAAATTCAGTGCTTATGTGCGTGAGATTTCTCCGGCTGCAGATCAGTCCCGGACTTTTACGGTGCGGGTAGCACTACGTGAAGGTCAGAAGTCGATTCAGCTCGGACAAAGTGCCCGTGTGTTTTTTATCAAAACTCAGGACAATGCGCTGAGCGTACCCTTATCCAGTGTCTCTGCGACGGATGGCCAGGCCTATGTCATGGTGGTTAAGCCGGATTCTACCGTGCGTAAGCTGCCGGTACAGATTGGTGCTTATGGCCGTGACTCTGTGCCTGTGCTGAGTGGCCTCAAAGCAGATGATTATGTCGTGATTGGAGGCATTCACCTGCTCCGGGATCAGCAAAAAATCCGTCCGATTGACCGTCAGAACCGTAGTGTGACCATTCGGGCTGGAGGTTAAACATGAATTTTAACCTTTCCGAATGGGCCCTGAAAAATAAGGGTCTGGTGCTGTACTTCATGATTCTGCTCGGTCTGGTCGGCATCATGTCCTATTCCAAACTGTCACAGAGCGAAGATCCACCTTTTACCTTTAAGGTGATGGTGGTCCAGACCTACTGGCCGGGGGCCAGTGCACAGGAAGTTTCCCTGCAGGTCACGGACCGGATTGAAAAGGAGCTGATGACCACGGGACAGTATGAACGCATTATGGCGTACTCACGTCCAGGGGAATCTTTGGTGACCTTTATTGCCAAAGACAGTTTACGCTCCAAAGATATTCCTGATGTTTGGTATCAGGTGCGCAAAAAAGTCAATGATATCCGGCATGAACTGCCACAAGGCGTGCAAGGTCCGTTCTTTAACGATGAATTCGGCGATACCTTCGGCAATATCTATGTGCTGAAAGGCAAAGATTTCGACTACGCGACACTCAAAGAATATGCCGACCGTCTGCAACTGCAATTGCAGCGTGTCAAAGATGTTGCCAAAGTTGAGCTGATTGGCCTGCAAGACCAGAAAATCTGGATTGAGATTTCTAATACCAAAGCTGCACAGCTGGGTATTCCAGTCACTGCCATTCAGCAATCGCTACAACAGCAAAATGCTATGAGCAATGCCGGTTTCTTTGAAACTGACACAGACCGGATTCAGGTTCGGGTCAGCGGTGCATTGCAGACTGTAGAAGAGCTACAGCAGATGCCACTGTATGTGAATGGTAAAACCATCCAGCTCGGCGATGTCGCAGAGGTCTATCGCGGCTTTACCGATCCCGCCCAGCCACGTATGCGTTTTATGGGGGAAAACGGTATTGGTATTGCGGTATCGATGCGTAAGGGTGGGGACATCATTGCCTTGGGTAAACATCTGGAACAGGAATTTGCCCGCCTGCAGAAATCCCTGCCTCTGGGGATGGACCTGCAAAAAGTATCGGATCAGCCGGTGGCGGTCAAACGCAGTATCAACGAGTTTATGAAGGTGCTGGCGGAAGCGGTGATTATCGTGCTTCTGGTCAGCTTCTTCTCTCTCGGTTTCCGTCCGGGTCTGGTGGTGGCTTTTTCGATTCCTTTGGTGCTGGCGATGACCTTTGCCGGGATGCAGCTATTTGATGTCGGTCTGCACAAGATTTCCCTAGGTGCACTGATTCTGGCACTTGGCCTGCTGGTCGATGATGCCATTATTGCCATTGAGATGATGGCGATCAAAATGGAACAGGGCTATAGCCGGCTGGAAGCTGCCGGGCATGCCTGGCGTACCACGGCATTTCCGATGTTGACCGGAACCCTGATTACGGCAGCTGGCTTCCTGCCAATTGCGACTGCTGCATCCAGCACTGGGGAATATACCCGTTCTATCTTTCAGGTGGTGACCCTGGCCTTGCTGGTGTCCTGGATTGCTGCGGTGCTGTTTGTCCCTTATCTGGGTGACAAACTCCTGCCGGATTTTAATAAAGACCTGATCCAGAAAGCACCTTGGTATCAGCGCCTCTGGGCACGTCTGCGCAAGCAGCCTGAACCAGAGCCGATTGTGCATCATGCGGGGGAGCATCATGATCCTTATCAAACCCGGTTCTATCAGGGTTTTAGACGCTGGGTAAATACCTGTGTCACTTATCGCAAGACCGTGATTGCGTTGACTGTAGGAATTTTTGTCCTGTCGATCATCATGTTTAAATTGGTACCGCAACAGTTCTTTCCACCCTCCAATCGGGCGGAGATCCTGGTCGATCTGAAACTAGAAGAGGGGGCTTCACTGAAAGCCACCGAAGCTGCTGTGAAAAAAGTCGAAGCTTTCCTGTCTAAACAGGAGGGCATTGATAATTACGTGGTTTACGTCGGCACCGGTTCACCGCGTTTCTATTTGCCACTTGATCAGCAATTGCCTCAAACCAGCTTTGCCCAGTTTGTGGTACTGGCCTCTTCCCTGGAAGATCGCAATGAAATCCGTGAATCTTTAAGCAAGCAGATTCGTCTGCTGTTACCTGAAGTACGTACTCGTGTATCCTTGCTGGAAAATGGTCCACCAGTCGGCTATCCACTTCAATTCCGGGTGTCGGGTGAAGACTTGGCACTGGTACGCAGCTGGGCACAAAAAGTCGCTGCCAAGGTAGCTGAAAACCAGAACACCACCAATGTGCATCTGGACTGGGGCGAGCCAAGTAAAGTGATCAAATTAGACATTGATCAGGACCGTGCCCGTCAGATGGGTGTGAGCAGTAGTGATCTGGCCAATTTCCTGAACAGCTCCATTGCAGGCGCGGGACTGGATCAGTTCCGGGAAAAACGTGAGCTGATTGAAATCCGTCTGCGTGGTGAGCAGGCTGAACGTGTCGATGTGGCATCTTTAAGCAGTCTGGCGGTACCCACTGCACGTGGTAACTTTGTGCCCTTGGCGCAGATTGCCAATATTGAATACAGCTTTGAAGAGGGACTAATCTGGCATCGTAACCGTTTGCCGACGATTACCGTACGTGCGGATATCCGTAGCAATTTACAACCAGCCACCGTGGTCAATCAGCTTGCTCCTGTCTTGGAGAGCATTAAAGCTCAATTACCAAGTGGCTACTTGATTGAGGTAGGCGGAACCGTAGAGGAATCAGCACGTGGTCAGACCTCTGTGAATGCCGGTATGCCATTGTTCCTGGCAGTGGTTCTGACCCTGCTGATGATCCAGCTAAGAAGTATGTCACGGACCTTTATTGTGTTCCTGACCGCCCCACTGGGCATCATTGGCGTGGTACTCTTTCTGTTATTGTTTAATAAACCGTTTGGTTTCGTCGCCATGCTGGGTACGATTGCACTCTCAGGCATGATCATGCGTAATTCCCTGATTCTGATTGATCAAATTGAACAGGATATTCAGGCTGGGGAATCACAATGGGATGCCATCATCAATGCCACGGTACGCCGTTGCCGTCCAATTGTATTGACTGCCTTGGCTGCTGTACTGGCCATGATTCCACTTTCACGTAGCATTTTCTTCGGTCCCATGGCAGTTGCTATCATGGGCGGACTGATTGTGGCGACACTGTTAACCCTGTTTTTCCTGCCGGCCTTGTATGCGCAATGGTTTAAGGTAAAGAAAACTTCGCGATCGGTCTAAAACTGTCTTAAAATCAGGTGCGAAATATTAAATTTTTTAATATAGTAGTGCCTGATAATTTTACAATTTTAAAAAATGCGAAGTTGCCGTTTTTCCCGTGTTGCAGAAACGGGCAACGAGGTTGAAAGAGACATGAATCAAAAAAGTTTAACTCAAATGCGGCGCTCTGTAGCCATTGCATATGTGTTCATGTTTTTAGCCTCTTTTACCGTGATTTTTGGAATTTTTTCTTATTGGTTAGCACGCAAAGTCGCTCAGGTCGACTATGCAGAAGTCTGGCTACAGGCACAAGCGCTGTGGATCATGCGTAATGTGGTAATCTATACCATGCTGGCTGTTTTTGCAGCCCTCTGGTTCATTCCACTCTTTTTCCATGCCTGGGACAGCATGTTATGGGTGAAAGCCTGCACGGTCGCTGGCGTCGTATTCAGCTTTATTGCGTTTATTTTCATGATTAATGCCTGGTTCAAGGGCGTTTCCAAATTCTATCAAAGCAAAGCTGTTTTCTAGGCTTTCGATTTTTTTTCATATTCCCCCTTGTAAAAACTGGTTTGACCCCCAATTTCAGACCACAGTTAAGTATTAAATAAAATTCCGTGAGGAGCATCGCCAGACATGGCTAAACGTGATTATTATGAGGTTTTGGGTGTTGCTAAAACCGCTAGTGATGATGAGATTAAAAAAGCCTACCGTAAGTTGGCGATGAAATATCATCCAGACCGCAACCCTGACAATCCAGAAGCTGAAGAAAAGTTCAAGGAAGCTTCAGAAGCTTATGAAGTACTGTCTGACAGCGAAAAGCGCAGCATGTACGACCGCATGGGCCATCAGGCCTTTGAAGGTGGTATGGGCGGCGGCGGTGGCTTCGGCGGTGGTTTTAGCGCAGAAGATATTTTCAGCCAGTTCGGTGACATCTTTGGTGGGGCATTTGGTGGTGGTCGTCAGCAACAACGTGCGCGCCGTGGTTCTGACTTACGTTATGTCATGGAACTGAGCCTGGAAGAAGCAGTCAAAGGCGTCAAGAAAACTATTACTTTCACTGCACCTGCACCATGTGATGCCTGTGATGGTAAAGGTTCCAAAAATCCGAATGATGTGGAAACTTGTCCGACCTGTCATGGTGCAGGCCAGGTACGTATGCAGCAGGGCTTCTTCTCTGTACAGCAAACCTGTAGCACCTGTCGTGGTCAAGGCAAGATCATCAAGAATCCATGTAATAAATGTCATGGTTCGGGCGTATCTGATCGTCAGCAAACCCTGGAAGTTACCATTCCAGCGGGTGTGGACAATGGCGACCGCGTACGTTTAACCGGTAAGGGTGAAGCGATTCGTGATGGTCAATCAGGCGATCTGTACGTAGAAGTAGTGGTGCGTGAGCACGAGATCTTCCAGCGTGATGGTGCTGACCTGTATATGGATGTGCCTGTTTCAATTGCTGATGCTGCATTGGGTAAAGAGATTGAAATCCCAACCCTGGATGGCCGTGTCAGCCTGAAAATCCCGGAAGGTACGCAAACCGGTAAATTATTCCGTTTACGTGGTAAGGGTGTAAAACCTGTTCGTACCAGCATGACTGGTGACCTGTTATGCCGGATTGTGGTTGAAACACCGGTAAACCTGACTGCACGTCAGCGTGAATTGTTGAAAGAGCTGCAAGCATCAATGGATGGGGAAGGTAGCCAATCTTCACCGAAGAAAAAATCATTCTTTGATCGTCTGTTTGACTAATTGAATGAAAATAAAAAAGGATGCTCAGGCGTCCTTTTTTATATCTTAGCTTTATAGTCCACCGATTTTTAAAGAGAAAAAATTGGTATCTTCCTCAGGTTTCTGTATAAGTTTACTGCTCAGTAAAGCTCCTGTCATACCTTACATTCCTGTGGCTTGAACTTACTCTTTTATTTCAACAAAGCTAACATAAATGATACTGATCTCATCTTTTGCAATTTGCTGAAGTAGCTAAACTGATTATAAGAATAAAGAAGTTGATCACGCATAATTTTTTTAAAATTTAAGGTAACCGAGATGATAAAAGTAAATATTGGTATTTCAGCCGAAGACAGAGCGGAAATTGTAGAAGGTCTATCCAGACTACTTGCCGATAGCTACACCTTATATTTAATGACCCATAACTTTCACTGGAATGTCACCGGCCCGCAATTTAATACTCTACATAACATGTTTATGCAGCAATATACCGAACAGTGGAATGCTTTAGACATTATTGCAGAACGGATCCGTTCTTTGGGCTTTCCGACGCCAGGAACCTATCAGCAGTTTGCAAAGCTGACTTCTATTGAGGAAATTGAAGGTGTTCCTAAAGCGGAGGAAATGATTCGCTTACTGGTCAATGCCCATGAGACGGTTGCCCGTACCGCAAGAAGCATGTTTGACATTGTAGACAAGGCAAATGACCAGCCAACTGCAGATATCCTGACTCAACGTCTGAATGTACACGAGAAAACAGCCTGGATGTTAAGAAGTCTGTTAGAAGAGTAAATCTTTCAGATATTCAAAGCTGAATTTTTAGTTTTCTATTTTCAAGGTATTGCTCTCATACAACTGGCCCATGGTGATCCTATGGGCTTTTTATATTTTTAATCCTGAGCTCATCGTGTATACAGGAAAAACAGCTTGCCCAATATTTTATAGAAAGCCGACTCTTTAAAATTTAATTAAACATTTCCTGCATATCAAAAACGCTCATGATCTTCTTTAATTCTTTTCATTGATTTTTATGCGATCAATCTTAGTGTTAGGAGCGAGTTTTGCTATAGTAAGAACAATTTCGAATCAATATCAGGACTATGTTATGTCAGCGACACCACGCATTGGAATTTTAGGTGCAGGCGGCCGTATGGGACGCATCCTTATTCAGGCAGTGAAAGAAGCCGGCTATCAATTGGGCGCAGCAGTTGAACGCCCAGAAAGTACTTTAATTGGTACAGATGCAGGTGAAATGGCAGGTATTGGTGTAGTTGGTGTAAAAGTCGTGGGTAGCCTTGAAGAAGTGGTGAAAGACTGTGATGTGGTCATTGACTTCACTGCACCTGCAGCCACTATACATCACCTTAAAGTGTGCCGTGAAAATGGCGTGGCCATCGTGATTGGTACCACGGGTCTCAACGACGAACAAAAAGCTTACCTCGATGAGTCTGCAACTGAAACCCCTGTGGTCTACGCTGCCAACTATTCAGTGGGTGTAAACGTGTCAATTAAACTACTAGAGCTAGCATCTAAAGTATTTGGTGATACCGTTGATATTGAAGTGATTGAAGCGCACCATCGTCATAAAGTGGATGCACCATCAGGTACAGCACTGATGTGGGGTGAGGCAATTGCAGGTGCACTCGGCCGTGATCTGAAAAAAGATGCAGTCTATCACCGTGAAGGCCATACAGGTCCACGTGAGCGCCAAAGTATCGGCTTCCAAACGATTCGTGGTGGTGATATTGTGGGTGAACATACAGCGATGTTTATTGCCGATGGTGAACGCGTTGAAATTACCCATAAAGCCACTAACCGCATGAACTTCGCTTCAGGTGCAGTACGTGCCGCAGCTTGGGTAGTTGGTCGCGATGCGCGCAAATATGACATGAAAGATGTACTTGGTTTTAACGATATTCAAGTTTAAATTTTCGTCAAAATCATTTATAAGTATAAGAATAACTAAAACTAAAATAAGACGACAATGAAATGAAAAAAGTCATACTCATGATCTGTGCTGTGGCATTTGCCGCCGCAGCACAGCCTAAATCTGTACCAAATGCCAAACTCAGTATTAATAAAAATAATATCAAGGTCTGGACCTATCAAGACAAGAATAATCCGGTTTTTCTGTATAAAGCTGAAACGACCTATGATGTACCGATAGAACAGGCAGTACACCTGATTATTGATGTCGATAATGCAGTAAAATGGGTGCCTTATATGGGCAATGTGAAGCTACTCTCCCGGGATGACAAAAAGGGGGATTTTACCTTGTATATGGTACTGGATTTTCCGTTTCCGCTGAAAGACCGGGACTTAGTGGTACAAGGGAAGATGATCCGTGAAGCCAATGGCCAGATCACGATTAAGAACAAAGCCATTCAAAAGGGCTATCCACTGAATCCGGATTATGTACGCTTGACCCATTATGAAGGTGATTGGACTTTTAACCGTTTAGGCGAGAAAAAGGTCAAGGTCTCTACTTATGGTTATGCCAATCCTGAAGGCTCTATCCCGCTGACTTTTGTAAATATGTTTGTACAGCAGCAGCCTTATCAGATGTTGCAAAAAATGAAGCTGGAACTGAATAAATCCTCGACAGTTCCGGTATTGCCAGAAGCGCTGCGTTAGTCAGTCTTGACATCCTCACCCACCTAAAGGAGGGTGATTCCTACTGCTAGACGCTCATGCCCGAGCGCAAGAATGTTTAGAGCTGAGTTTTTATCTCTATCGTGAGCTGTACCGCAACTTACGCACTCCCATTCTCTTATTCCAAGACCCGTCCTACCTTTCGGACTACTTGAGGTGATCTCACCACAGCACGAACAGATTTGGGTGGTATAGGCTTCATTGACTTCCTCAAACAATACCCCTGCGTTCTCGCATTTATACTTGAGCAATGTTTTTAGTGCCGAAAACCCTGTATCTAAAACAGACTTTGCCATTTTAGTTTTGACTAGTTTCCTGGCACTTAAGTCACCCACAACAATTAGTGCATTGTTTTTTACAAGCATGGTGCTTGCTTTGTGCAAATGATCTTTACGACAATTTGCAATCTTAGCGTGTAATGCACGAACACGCTTTTTATTCCTTGATCGTTGAGCAATCCCTAATTTCTGTTCGTACTTCCGATAGAATTTAGGGTTTGTGATTACTGCGCCATCAGAGCAGGTGGCAATATCTTTTAAACCTAAATCAATGCCTATGGCTTTGGTTGCTATTGGTTTTTCTTGTTTAGGTGATTCAACCACGAGGCACACATACCAGCGCCCACGACTATCTTCAACAAATGAGCCAGTTTTAACCTTGTATTTGCCTATACCATAACTGTCCCATAAGTTGAATTTAGTTTTCCCGTACTCAACCCAGCCATCGGCATACTTGAATCCTGATTTTTTAAATGGTATCCAACCCAAAGATCGTCTTGCTGATTTTTTGTTGCTTACACGCCATTTCAGCTTTGCTTTTTTAAATTGCTTTCTTCGGGTAATAAGTTCTTCTGTAATGGCTTGAACAGTTTGACTATGCAGGTTGCATTCCTTAGAAGTACCTTTGGTGTATTCTGCAATATCGTATGCCGATAGAAATTCACCCTTACGCTTGAGATGTTTAAATCCTAAATCATTCACATAATTCCAAACAAAATTCACCTCAGATGCTAATTGGTCTAGCACCTTGCAATGTTTGTTTCTTATACGTAACTTAAGTGTTTTCATCATTAGAATATATTTAGTCTATGAACAATAGTCAAGAAATTAGAACAGGTCGTCACTGTGTTTTTAATATGCACGTTCACTTGGTATTTGTGGCGAAATATCGTAGAGATGTTTTCACCAATGCCATGCTTGAAACGATGCGTGAAGTATTTGAACGTGTCTGCTTAGACTTTGAAGCTGAATTGATAGAATTTGACGGTGAACATGATCATGTACATTTGCTCGTCAATTATCCACCTAAAGTCGCCATTTCTAGTTTAGTGAATAGCTTAAAAGGTGCGTCTAGTCGCATTCTACGAACTAAGCATCCTGAAATTAAGAGCAAATTATGGGGCAATGCCCTGTGGTCTCCAAGTTACTTCGCTGCGTCATGCGGAGGTGCGCCAATCGGAATTATTAAACACTATATTCAGCAACAGCAAACACCGCATTAATGGCTTACGCCAGTCGCTTATATCCTCGGGCTGAACCCCGAAGTTTTACGCTCCAACGGATAAAAATCTGCCCGACTATCGCAGAAGGGCAGATGAGTGTATTCAAATCAACAATTTAAAAATCTGCTTTTAACACGATACGGTAACGGGCCTTGCCAGAATGCAGGCGTTCAATCGCTGTATTGATATCTGACATTGGAAATAATTCAATTTGTGGCGCAATATTTTTACGCGCGGCAAATTTCAGTAACTGACGTAAAGCTGCTGGAGAACCTGTCGGTGAACCAGTCACGGATTTGGCACCGCCAATTAATGAGCCAGCCGAAATCTGCATCGGCTCTAAAGGTAAGCCCAGCATATGCACGGTACCATTCGGTGCCAGTGTCGCCAGATAAGCCTGCCAGTCCAACGTGACATTCACGGTACTGAGCAGTAAATCGAATTTACCACGCAGTTTTTTAATCGCTGCCGGATCACGGCTGTTCACCACATGATCCGCACCCATGGCTTTGAGCTCATCGGTTTTATCCAGGTTGGAGGTAAAAGCAGTAATCTCACAGCCCCAAGCTTTGAGCAATTTAATGGCGATATGCCCTAAACCGCCAATGCCAATAACCCCGACATGGTGAATGGCCTGAATCTGATGTTTCAGAATCGGATCAAATACGGTAATACCACCACAGAGCAGAGGACCGGCACTGGTCGGATCCAGATCTTCCGGTAGAGGAATTGCCCATTGCCAGCCAGCACGGACTTTATCGGCGAACCCACCGGCATGACCCACAATTGTGGCCACCTGACCGCCAGTACACATGACCTGTTGACCTGAAATACACGGGTCACAATGCTGGCAACTTTCTGCTGTCCAGCCAATGCCGACGCGCTGACCAACCTTTAAACCTTTGGCTTCCGAACCCAGTTGTGTGATTGTGCCAATAATTTCATGGCCGGCTACAACAGGATAGACTGAAGATCCCCAGTCATTATTGAGCACTGAAATATCGGAATGGCATAGGCCACAATATTCAACTTTGACTTCGACCTGATGTGGCTGAAGTTCACCTGCATCAAATTGATAAGGCTCTAGTGCTGCACCTGCAGACATTGCGGCATAGGCTTGAATGGTATTATTAGACATGGGCTCAGCTCTTATTTGAATGAGAGGATCTTGTTTTTAAAGTGACAGTGATTTTCATGGTCATCGACCATGCCCACTGCCTGCATAAAGGCATAACAAATCGTTGGACCAACAAATCTGAAACCGGCTTTCTTCAAGGCTTTGGACATGTGCTGACTTTCAGCAGTTTGCGCCGGAGCCTGACGATAATTTGCTACATCATTATTTAAACGCGGCTGCCAGGCAAAAGACCATAACCATTCGACCACATCATGACCTTGAGATTTCAGCTGTTGCCAGGCTCGGGCATTATCCCGAATTGCGGTCAGTTTACCGATATGCCGGATCAGACTAGCATCTTGCAGTTTTGCTGTGAGTTGCTCATCTGTAAAGGCAGCAATGGTTGCAATAGAATATTGAAAGAAATGTTCACGGTATGCTTCACGCTTTTTCAGGACCGTGATCCAGGCCAATCCTGCTTGCTGTCCTTCCAGACACAGCATTTCAAACAGACGCGGTTCATCCAGAATAACCTGTCCCCATTCTTGGTCATGATATTGAATATAAAGAGAATTATCGGAGCACCAGCCACAGCGTTGAATGGTCATGTAATGCTCCTTATTTTTAGAGTTTAAATGTGGTCCATTGATCTTGCTGGTTATCCCAGTAAGACAACTCTGCCTGCTCCAGATCACTAAACTGGATCCAGGCATCTTTGCCGCTCTTATCGGCATAACCGGTACTGATCAGAAGTGCATCTTCGGTGATTTCCATAATCCAGCCCTGATAAGTCTGGTCATTGAGCACGATTTTTTGTTGATTGCCTGACTCAGCAAATTCTACCAGACGGTTGATCAACGCTTCTGACATGTACATTTCCTAAAATTAACGTAAATATGGATAGGGATTTACCGCACCACGGCCTTTACCCTGCAGATAAAGCCCATAATGCAGGTGAGGCGCAGTATGCCGTGCATTACCGCTATTGCCAACATAGCCAATCACCTGACCTTTTTTGACATAGTCCCCGACACTCAAGCCGCGCTTATGCCCGTCGAGATGCGCATAATAATGCCAGGTTCCACCCGGGCCGAGTATCCAGATCACTTTACCACCCAAATTGTTATTGCGTAAGTCTGCAATCAGGCCCTCCGTCGCACTCAGAACCTTGGTTCCACGTGGAGCCATAATGTCGATACCTTCATGCAGGCGGCCACTGCTGCGGGAAGCTCCCCAGGTATCCTTGAGCTGGCGTGTCTTAATGTTATCTACCGGGATCGGCAGCCGGGAGGGCATTGTTGTATTCCTCAGTTGCTGCACCAGAATCGGATTTAGTACTGCAGAACCCGGCTGTTTGGGAGTAGAGCTACACGCTGCCAATAGCAGCATCAAAACAGAAATAATGGCAAAACGAATATTGTGCTGCAAAGCATCCTTCCTTGTGCGCCTGTATCAAATTCAAAATTATTAAGTTAAAAATCTCGTATTTCTAAATATGTCACAGTTGAGTTGCAGAGATCAATTTTTTCATTGCTGTGGGGATGCCGGCCTGAACTGCCGCGGTTGGCTCCAGCCAGATGCCATTCAGTTCAATAGCTAAATGCTCTTGCAGATCAGCATCAATGACAAATACCAGACCTTCCAGTTGCCAGGTAAAATGGGTAAAACTATGCGAAATTTCGACTTTTTGTATGAACTGTTTTAAGCCTAGACTCTGTTTTAATATATCCAGTTCATGTACTTCTTCGATAATCGGCAAGCACCACAGACCACCCCAAAGTCCAGTATTAGGACGTTGCTGCCACAGCCATTGATCACCACATTGTAAGATCAGTACCTGGGCAGATTTCACCGGTACTGGTTTTTTAGCTTTCTTAAAAGGCAGCTCGTTTTCTAAGCCTTGTTGATGTGCCTGGCAATGCTGTTGCATCGGACAATACAGACACAGCGGTTTCTTGGGCGTACAAACTGTGGCTCCCAGATCCATAATTGCCTGGGTATAGTCATGATTACGCTCGTGAGGACATAGCTCTTCAGCCAGTTGCCACATGGCACGTTCATGAATGGGCTTAGACAGATCATCTTCAATGGCAAAGAAACGCGACAAAACCCGTTTGACATTACCATCCATAATCACGCCATATTTACGTAGCCCTAAAGACATCAATGCACCAGCCGTCGAGCGGCCAATACCCGGCAGGGCAATCCATTCTTCCAGGGTTTCAGGAAAATGACCTTGCTTAGCTACAATTCCAGCTGCTTTATGCAGATTACGTGCCCGGGCATAATAGCCAAGTCCAGCCCAGTAGGGGGCAACTTCATCCCAGGTCGCGGTTCCCAAGTCCTGAACCGTAGGAAAGCGTGCAATAAAACGGTCAAAGTACTGTAATACCGTTTTGACCTGAGTCTGCTGCAGCATAATTTCAGAGACCCAGACTTTGTAGGGATCATCTGCTACCTGCCACGGCAAGTCATGCCGGCCATGAACATCAAACCATTCTAAAAGCGCATCTGAAAATACAAACATGAATACTGGACAAGGCAGGGAAACAGGAAGGCATTATAGCGGATTCAGCTAAAGGAATCGGTGAAAAGTGTATCAAGGTAAATAGGCAGATCAGGCAATAAAAAAGTGAATGATCCGAAGTTCATTCACTCTGGTAAAACTTGAGCTAAAAACTGAATTTAGTCTTCAATTCCCCAACGGGCATCCAGTTTCAGCACTTTGCCTTCATAACGTGGAATAAGGTGAATATGCAGGTGTTCAGACTTTGCCTTAAATACCTCACCATCATTAAAACCTACATGGAAGCCAGATGGCTGATAACGTAAATTCAGTTCATTACGTGCCTGTTCCAGCAAAGACATCAAGCTTTTACGTTCCTTATCGGTAATTTCAAAAAAGGAAGCCACATGACGCAGTGGAACGATTACACTATGCCCTTGGGACAATGAATTCGGTTCAGGCAACACCACACCAAAGTCATTTTTGGCAATGACATCATATTCGTCATAGTTGCAGTATGGACAGTTGTTCTCAGCCATTTCATTCTCCTTATTTCTTCTTGAATAATCATTTTTTACACTAATCCGCTCCCCCTCAGAGTGAAGTAGCACAAATATTCTTTACGCCAGGCGACGTGCCAGCAGGGCATACATTGCCTCAAGGCTCTGTTTTTCTGCTTCAGCATTGTAACCAAGGTCTACACCATTGGCTTTGGCCCGTTCATCGGCAAGCGGGTTGCTAAAGCCATGTTTGGCCTCTTTGAAAATGATCACGTCGTGTTTCACATTGGCGGCCTGCATTTCCTTACAGAAACTTTCAACATCATCTAGTGAAACCATGCTGTCCTGTTCACCGTGCAGGACAAGAATTTCAGCCTGAACCTGACCTTCTTGAGCAGGTGCTTTGGGTGACAGATTGGCATGGAAAGTTGCCACTGCCTGCAATGGGGCATTAGAACGCGCCAGATCGAGTGCGACTTTACCGCCATAACAGAAACCGATTGCGGCCAGTTTATCTGCATCAACTTCATCTTGTGCCGCGAGGGTATTCAGGGCAGCAGTAGCACGGTTCACAATCGTATCGGGATCTTCAAAAGTCTGCATCATCCATTCATAGGCTTGATTCGATGCCGTAGTGACTTTTTTATCGCCATACATATCAATCGCCAAGGCAGCATAGCCGTGTTCAGCCAGTTCACGGGCACGCTGTTCGGTATAGTCATTACGCCCCCACCATTCAGGTGCCACAATTACACCTGGAACAGGCGTATCGGATTCAGGCGCTGCAAAATAACCAATTAGCTGGCTGCCATCCTGCGCCGTATATTGAATCTCACGTGTCTTTATTGCTGCCATGGAAGTTCCTCTATTGTTGCTCAGTATTTGGATGAAAGTATAAACATAGCAAAAGCCAAACAGATGTCACAGGATTACAGCAGATTAATTTGTTCTTTTTAGTCAAAAAAAGGAGATATGCCCGGATATCTCCTTTTTGATTATTTCATGACTTCAATCAGTTCAATATCGAAGATCAAGGTGCTATTCGGTTCAATCACATCACCTGAACCAATTTGTCCATAAGCAAGTTCTGCGGGTATAAAGAAACGGTATTTGGCACCAGGTTTCATCAGTTGCAGACCTTCGGTCCAGCCCATAATCACCTGACTGGTCTTGAATACAACCGGCTGATTACGTGCAATTGAGCTGTCAAACACAGTACCATCAATCAGACGACCTTCATAATGTACTTTGACATTGCTGTTCGCATTTGGCGATTTTCCTTTGCCATCTTGCAAGATCTGGTATTGAAGTCCTGATTTAGTCGTTTTAATCTCTGGTTTTTTAGCATTTTCAGCCAGGAATTCACGGCCAATTTTGGCATTTTCTTCAGCTGTTTTCTTGAGCTCAATTAACTCGCGAGCATCTGCCTGACGCTTGTATTGCATCAGTACCTTGGCCATTTCTTCTTCAGTCAAGCTGGCTTTTTGCCCTGCTGCGGCAGCTTTCAGTCCAGCACTAAAAGCATCCAGATTGATACCTTTTAATGAATCGGCATTATTGCGACCCATAAGATAGCCAAAGCTGTAACCCACCTGTTCTGCTTCTGTACTTTTGGTGGTGATATCCTTGGCATATAAGCTACCGGAACATAACAGCAGGGCAGCAAGACTAATTTGTATTTTCATTCTAGTATCTCAAAAACAAGGGAGAGCATATTGCTCTCCCTAAACCGTATTATTTTACTTCGATGAGTTCAACATCAAAAATCAAGGTGCTGTTTGGCGGGATGGTACCTGGTACCCCTTGCTGACCATAACCGAGCTGAGATGGGATATATAAGGTGGCTTTGCCACCTTCTTTCATCAGCTGTAGACCTTCAGTCCAGCCTGGAATGACCTGATTCAGTGGGAATTCGATCGGTTCACCACGTTCTACTGAACTGTCAAATACCGTACCGTCAACCAGCTTGCCAGTATAGTGAACTTTGACCATAGAATCTGCAGCAGGTGATTTTCCTGTACCTTCTTTGGTTACCAGGTATTGCAGGCCTGAAGCGGTGGTCTTGACGCCAGGTTTTTTCCCATTTTCAGTCAGGAAAGAATCACTTGAAGCCTGAGCCTTTTTAGCATCATCAAGCTGCTTTTGCTGCATATCCTTCTGGAACTGCTCATAAGCTGCCTGTAGCTCTTCTTCATTATAGGCTGCCTCATTACGGGCATGGCCATCACGAACACCAGTAATGAAGCTATTGATATCCAGCTCTGGTGGAGTTTGATGTGCGACTTCATAACCGAGAGCATAGCTGATCTTAGAAACTGCAGATGCATCTTTAGATGCCTTAGAAGTTTGATTTACCGGATGTTGAGTTGCATAGTAAACAGGAACGAGCGCAGCACCGCCTAGAAGAACAGCGACAGCAATCGGTAAGGCCTTACTCATGTATTATTCCAATATGATGTTATCGTTAATGTTCGTTCCATCTTAGCAGAAATTTTTAAGAAATCTTGCAGAATGGGTGGTTTTTTAGCAAGCAAACATCGCCGTTTGGTAGAGTTTTATAAAATAAAAAACCAGCTATTGCTGGTTTTTTATTTTAGCTTTTAATCATTGTTCGAGAATGTCTAGCAACAATGATTGTCACAACTAAAAGTATCTTTTGAAAAGAACTTAGTAGGAAAATAAGCCTTTTTCTAAAGGAAATTCAATTCCAATCGATGCACCGCCATCATTACCATATAGGTCTGAATTACTGATCCAGCCATTTAATTTTAGTGGAATATCGGGACGTAGATAATGGGTCCAGCTCACATCAACAGCTTTTAAATTATCTTGCGCTGGAAAAGCTAAATTAGTAGTTCGGGTGGATTCATTCAACTTGGCAAACAGTACTCGTGCATTAACACGATTCAGGCGATCGAAACGAATATCACCACCCACAGAAATCATTTGCCCATCACCACCCATCGCATGCGCTAATGGATAACCATGCTGGTAAAAACCATCGGTATATACACTGTGATTATAAGAAATACCTTGGGCCTTGCCATTGGTGCGGGTGTCTGCCCATTCGGTATATAGCTGAAAAGGCATATTATTATAGCTAGAGGAATAATCGACTCCAGCCAAATACATTTTTTTGGCCGGTAAGCCGCCGGCTTCATCTTCACCAACATATTGTGCATACATTCCCATTGGGACTTGTAGCAATGGTTGTAGATTTAAGCGTGCATCAAAACCCGCAATTTGATTTGATGGATCATGTTCACCTGTGCCGCCATTGTCTTTATTCCCGACAAAAGCATCCCAAAGTGAGCTTAGGCTTTCAGGTCTTCCTTCTCCCCCCCATTGAATAGCTCGCGAAGCACCCAGCTCCAAATAAGGTAAAGGTTGCGCGGTGACACGTAAACCAATCAACTTAGCATCAGGTACAGCATCGTAGTTATCTAGTTGTCCGGCAAAGGCTTGATATTGCCAAGGTCCGATCCAGGATAGCCATTTATTTGCAAAAGCATGCTGTTCGGCACGCTGCGCAGTAATGCCATAGATTGGGCGGCTGGCATCACCCCGAATTAAGCTGCCATCATGGCCAGGTCCCCAGTAGGTCGGGATTTGCCCAGCAATTAGCCATTGATTCCATAGTTTACCTGCGAGGTAAGACCCTTCAACATTCACATCTTGATCATGATCAATCTGGGGATCTTTTTCTGCATTCACGCGAAGTCTAGCATCCCAATTCTGATTACCTGTATTCAACTCTATACCTGCTTGATATTGAGCTTTTTGCTGGTCACCAAAGGCTTGAGGAATATTTTTTTGATCTGTCTCTGCAAACAAGGATGCTTTGAGTAACTGGTTATTGGTATTTAAGTGAGCCATGACAGAATCAATGACTTTTTGTTGATTACTATTGCTAACTTTTGCCTGAGAAAGGGCACGTTGAATTTCATCACCACTCATTGGCCAGGTCGAAGTGCTGATTTGAATCACACCTTGCTGATTTAACCAGTTTAAATCGGTACGCAGGTTTTGCTCATTTAAAACGATGCCTTGCGCAAAGGTTAGTGAGGAGCTTAATGCCAAGCTGGCGAGCAGTGTTTTCGATTTAAACATTCTTGTAAATTCTCAGGAGTTTTAAACTGTAACCACGATAGGTTTTTTAGTTGATTTTTTCAACAATGATCATTTGGGATAAATGTAATAGAGGGTGATTTCACACCCTGCTTAAGGCAGGATGTGAAATCAAAGCTTACAATGAATTAGTCATTGTCTTTATTTGCAGTATATACATAAGCATAATTATAACCATAGCTACTTGCCACCCCTTTTTGTACATCATTCAGAATCACACCATTCACTTTGACTTTCGCCTGCTCAAAACGGTTGATGGTCAATTCAAGCTCTTTCATCTGAGTTTTGGCATGACGTACCACCAGCAGGTTCACACCAGCAGACTGTGCAATGATCACACCATCTGTGACTGCCAGGGCAGGCGGCGTATCAATCAGAATATGATCAAACTGAGCAGATAACTCGCTCAAAAGTGCCTGGAACTTTTGTGAACCTAATAACTCTGCAGGATTAGATGGGTTTTTACCCCGTGAAATAAAGTACAGACCCTCATAGCTGTCGGCCTTGATGACTTGCTCCAAAGTATGAGTACCCAGCAGAAGCTCAGACAGTCCTGGGGCTGTATCCTGATTAAAATACTTGTGTAAATAGCCGCGGCGCATATCACCATCCATCACCAGGACTTTTTTACCGCCCTGCGCCAGAATGGCACCCAGATTTGCTGCAATAAAAGATTTACCTACTTCTGGGGCCGGGCCAGAGATAGCAATAATATTATTTTTGGCTTCCGTCAGCGAGAAATGAATAGTCGTCCGGATACTGCGAATGCTTTCTACCGCAATATCGTCACTATCTTTAACTGCAAGAATAGGAATTGCTTTTTTCTTTTTCAGCAGCTTGGCACGGCTTTCTTGAACTGCTGAGCGCGGTACTGTGGCATACACAGGAATATCCAGTTCATTCTCAATCTGTGCTGCATCTTTAATACCACTGCGCATCATATTACGTAACAGTGCGATTAAGGTGCCGAGGAAGCCACCGAGGAAAATTGACAGAATCAGAATCTGCAGTTTTTTTGGCGCAATGGGCTTAAGTGGTTCAACAGCGGTATCGACAATACGCACATTACCGATTTCACCCGCTTTGGCAATTCTTAACTGCTGATAAGAGTTGAGCAGGGCCGTATATAGCTGCTGTTTGACTTCGACTTCGCGATACAGCTGTAAGTAACGGCGCTGTAAATCTGGTAGCTGTTTTAAGGTTCCATTCAGCTCGGCAATTCTGCTATTGATCGCAGCCAGTTGGGCTTCCATCTGCTGCATGACCGGATGTTCGCTGGTATACTTCGCTGAAGCCTCAGCAACTGACTGTTCCAGCTGGGCCTTTTGGGTTTCCAGTGCAATACTTTGAGTTAAATACAACTCGGATTCTTTGGTCACATCGACAGTATTGGACTGCTGACGGAACTGGTTAAATTCACGTTCCGCCACATCCAGCTGCTGACGCAGTTCAGGCAACTGATCTTCCAGAAACTTAAGCGTTTGAGCCGTTTCTGCTGAACGACGTTCCACGTTCTGCTGACTGTATGCTTGCAGAATGGCATTCAGTACCTGGGTAATATGTGCTTTATCTTGGCCTTCATAATTTAAGCCCAGAATCCCGGTCATTTTACCTTTTTCTGCGACCGAGTAATTGGCCAGTAAACGATTTGCTGCAGCAGGCAGAGACTGTTTACTGATGAGATAACGGTCCTGGAACTGGTCCTGGCTGAAAATCGCCACCTTCCAGGTTCCACTCGCATGAGTCGCCTGATTATTGCGGTTTAACAAACCAGAAAAAACCACTTGGCCTGTTCTTGGATCGATCAGACTAAACTGTTGTTCTTTAAATTGTAGTTCTAAAGTCTTGTCATAATAGGCCTGTGGAATATCAAACTGGCGGATATCAAACGCTTGATCACCATCTCTGAATAAAACCGATCGGGTTGAATATTCGGTCCGATAATCATGCGGATTCAGCAGGCGGTCAAGCAGGGAGTTCTTTGTTCCTGCAACTTGAATGTCTAGATTTAAGCGATCAATCACGTCACCCAAGACCAGACGTGATTTTAAAATCTCAATTTCGGCCTGAGCCGGTGATTTCTGCTCAATCATCTCGGACAAATCACCGAGTAAGGCTGCAGATGCCCCTTTATTTTCTTCGACCTGAACCAGTGCATCGACCTGATAGGTGTCTGGTGTGGTTCTTAAATAAAGTAAGGCACAGACCAAACTTAAAATGACACAGAGAGCAATCAGTTTCCACTGGGCAATTAAGGAGAAAAATAATTCCTTCAGGTCAATGGTATCTTCTGTATTGGTATTTTGGCTCATAGTCTTTTGTTCGAAAGTTAAATATATTTTTTCCAGTCTGCAATGCAGGCCTGAATCAGCTGGCAGGTTTCATCAAATACCGCCTGATCATGCTGGTAAGGATCGGCCACATTTTTACTTTGCCAGTGGCCGAGTCTAAAGGTTTTACCTTTGGCAAAGGGCCAGGTCTGTTCCACATGTTTTTGCTGATTCTGACTCATCACTAAAATCAGGTCGGCTTTCTTGACCAGCTCGGCATTCAGCTTTCGGGCCACATGCGGGCTCATATCAATCCCTAAACGCTGCATGCACAGGCTGGCTTTGTCATCGGCTGCATGACCGACCAGCCCGGAAATACCGGCAGATTCAATTTGTAAATGCGGAAATTCCTGTTTTAAAAAGTATTCCGCCATGGGGCTACGGCAAATATTGCCAATACAGACCACCAGAATATTGTTAATTTTCATTATTTACCCAAATTATCTAGTTGATAAACAACGCTAGAGAAGGGAATAAGCTGATTCACCACACGTTGCCAGCGCGCAAGGCCCGATGCATCGACATAGACAATATCATTACTGCGCATTTTAAACTGATTGGCCAGACCAAAGTCGGCAATACTGCTTAAATCCAGATGATAGACTTCAGTTTGCGCACCACTTGGTTGACTGCGTAGCACATAAATTTTGCTACGGCTGGCCGACAGTGGATTGAGACCTTCGCTTTCGCCGAGTACATCACTCAGGCTCATGCCCTGATCACGCAGTGGTAAAGACTGGTTTTTACCCGACTCACCCATGACATAGATTTTCTGGTTTTCGCGGCTGTTCACATATAGGGTGTCATTGGGTTGAATCAGCAGATTATGTAAAGAGAAACCAGCTTGTTCCAGTTCAATACTGTTTAAGTGATAGGTTTGTCCCTGACGTACCAAGGTAATGGAAGCATTGTTGCCTTGCTGGGCATTGACACCACCGGCCAGACCTAAAGCGGTATAGACACTGGTCGGTTGGTCACTTAAATAGAACTGGCCGCCTTTCATTACATTGCCCTGTACCGAGTAACGCTGCCCCTGATAAGACAGAACCCGCGCTACCACATCTGGCGTTTTTAAATAACGCGATAGCTGACTGCGCAGCTCACGATTCACCTGACTTAAAGATTTGCCTGCAGCTTTATAACGGCCAATAATCGGGAATTGAATATAGCCACTTTGGTCAATTTGATAACCATTCGCGCGTGCAGACTCATCACTACTCACACTCGTGGAAGCAGGTGTGATTTCAGGATAAGCCCATAAGTAGATCGACAGGATATCGCCTGGACTAAGGCTATAGTTACGGTGTGACTGGGTAAACAGGTGAGCATAATCTTGCTGAATATTTTGTACTGCCGGTTGCAAACCGAGTACAGTATCTTGAGTAAGCCGGACCACATTCACCGAAGTCCCCAAGTCTGTTTGATAGACACCTTCTGCCGGTAAGTTATAGGTCTGTAAGCCGGAGGTAACCGCACACCCGCTTGCTGTCACCAGAAAAGACAGTAGAATTATAGATTTAAATTGTCTCACACGTATTCCCGTTCTCGATTTTTCTAAAATCATAAAAAATAAAAAATAGTTTACCGAAGTTATTTTAAGGGTATATAACAAATTGTAAGTAGATTGCGAAAGTATACGCAAGCATGACCTGAAAATTGAGGCAAAAAGTATCTAAATTGTGAGACACCGCAAAATTAAAGAAAAAATATTTGCAAAAAACCGACACAAAAGGAAGTATTTTAGATTTTTTGGCTAAAAATCATAACAGAATATACATATAACTCTGTTATGATTCGAGCGGTTCAGTTTCTTCCCTATTTATTTAAATATTGGGAATTTTTTACTTTACAGTTTTTTATGGTAATCGTAAGAAGTAAAAGTCTACTATGAAAATTTTAATTACTGGCGGTGCGGGATTTATTGGTTCAGCTGTTATCCGTCATATTATTCAAAATACCAATAACCAAGTCCTGAATATAGATAAACTGACTTATGCAGGTAATCTAGAATCGTTAAAAGAAATTGATCAACACTCGAACTATGAGTTCAAACAAATTGATATTTGCGATACAGAGCAAATAACAGCTGCAATAGATGCATTTCAGCCTAATGCAATTATGCATTTAGCTGCGGAGTCACATGTAGACCGCTCAATTGATGGCCCGGCAGCATTTATTCAAACCAATATTGTGGGAACGTATACTTTATTAGAAGCTGCTCGAAAGTATTGGATGGGACTTGACGCCGAAGCTCAACAAAACTTTCGTTTTCATCATATTTCAACTGATGAAGTTTATGGTGATCTAGAAGGTACGACCGATTTATTTACTGAAACAACTTCATACGCGCCAAGCTCTCCATATTCTGCCTCTAAAGCCAGTTCAGATCATTTAGTCCGTGCTTGGCACAGAACTTATGGCCTACCTGTTATAGTCACCAACTGCTCAAATAATTATGGGCCGTATCACTTCCCAGAAAAGTTGATTCCATTAGTCATCTTAAATGCGTTAGATGCCAAACCTTTACCTGTATATGGGAATGGTCAGCAAATTCGGGATTGGTTATTTGTAGAAGATCATGCACGTGCTTTATATAAAGTAGTGACCGAAGGTGTAGTGGGTGAAACCTACAATATTGGTGGTCATAATGAAAAGCGGAATATAGAAGTGGTTAAAACCATTTGTAAAATTTTGGATGAATTAAAACCACAAACCAACGGTCAAGCGTATGAGTCACTGATTACATTTGTAAAAGACCGCCCTGGGCATGACTTACGCTATGCAATTGATGCCACAAAAATTCAAAATGAATTAGGTTGGACACCTTCGGAAACTTTTGAAACTGGAATTCGTAAAACGGTAGAGTGGTATTTAAATAATTTAGATTGGTGTCATCGAGTGCAAGATGGTAGTTACCAACGCGAAAGATTAGGTGTAAATTCATAATGTCAAATACAACAAAAGGTATTATTTTAGCTGGCGGTTCAGGTACACGTTTATATCCCATTACTAAGGGTGTATCTAAGCAATTATTGCCTATTTATGACAAGCCAATGGTGTATTACCCGCTTTCAGTGCTGATGCTTGCTGGTATTCGTGAAGTACTCATTATTAGTACTCCTGAAGATATTGATGGATTTAAGCGTTTATTGGGTGATGGTGCTCAATTTGGTATTCAGCTTGAATATGCCGTCCAACCTAGCCCTGATGGTTTGGCACAAGCATTTATTATTGGTGAAAACTTTATTGGGGACAGTAATGTTTGCTTAGTGCTTGGCGACAATATTTTTTATGGTCAAGGTTTTACCCCAATGTTACGTCAGGCTGTGTCACGTCAAAAAGGTGCGACGGTATTTGGCTATCAGGTGAAAGACCCTGAGCGTTTTGGCGTGGTTGAATTTGATGAGCAGAAACGTGCAATTTCTCTAGAAGAAAAACCTAAACAACCGAAGTCTCATTTTGCAGTCACTGGTTTGTATTTTTATGACAATGATGTAATTGAAATTGCGAAACAAGTGAAGCCATCTGAGCGTGGAGAATTAGAAATTACCACAGTTAATCAGATGTATTTAGAGCGCGGTGATCTAAATGTGGAATTGCTCGGACGTGGTTTTGCATGGTTAGATACAGGTACACATGCGAGCTTACTTGAGGCAGCCCAGTTTGTAGAGACTATTGAAAAACGTCAAGGCTATAAAGTGGCGTGTTTAGAAGAAATTGCCCTGAATAATGGCTGGCTGAGTAAAGAACAGGTTTTAGACATTGGTCAGAGCATGAGTAAAAATGACTATGGTCAATATCTAATTTCATTGGTGAATGAATTAATATGAGTTTAATAAAACTAATTGATTTGCCGAGTTTGGGAGATCAGCGAGGGGGATTGGTTGCAATAGAGTCTAATCAATCCATTCCTTTTGAGATTAAGCGTTTGTATTATATTTTTAATACAACCAATCAGTCTCGTGGTTTCCATGCTCACATTGACTTAAAACAAGTTGCTATATGTTTAAACGGAAGTTGTCGTTTTATTTTGGATGACGGAAATAGTAGAGAAGACGTTGTTTTAAATTCTCCGACTCAAGGTTTAATTATCGAGGGTTTAATATGGCGAGAAATGTATGATTTTTCTAAAGATTGTATTCTTCTTGTATTAGCGAGTGATCATTTTAATGAAGATGATTATATTCGCTGTTACGGTGACTTTTTAGAGAAGGCTAACGGTTAATTTTATGAATAATATATTGCTTGGTGCAGTTGGTACAGGTACTAATTTCGCTATGATTAGTAGACTAAAAGCATATTTTGGCGATCAAATAAATTTAGTAGGTATTGATATAAATTCGAAAGAACTAGTCACATCTTCTTTATTACTCGATCATTTCTATCAAGTTCCAAAATCAAATCATCCTGAATTTGAAGACTCTGTGAGAAAAATCATCAGATTGCATAACATAGATACTTTTATACCTGTTTTAAATGATGAAATTTTGCTTGCTTCTAAATTGAAAAAAGAATTTGTTAACTTAGATATGTGGGTAAATGAGAAATTTGCCGTTTGCATTGATAAAGATCAAGCTGATTATTTTTTAAATTCTAAGGGAATTAAAGTCCCTCAAAAATACGAAATTGAGAACTTACCCGAAATAAAAAAATTCTTCATTAAACCGAGAAAAGGTTTCGGAAGTATAGGTGCAAAAGCTACGAGTTACTCAGAATTCAATTTACTTAATTTGGAAGCAGAAGATTTTATTTTTCAAGAAATCTGTTCTGGGCCAGAAGTCACGGTCGACAGTTTTTACGATTTTGATAAGAAAATAGGTTATTCCTATTGTAGAGAAAGAATAGAAGTTAAATCAGGTGTTTGTACTAAAGCAAAATTATTTTTTGATGAAGTTTTAGATGGCATCGCCAAAAAAATTGGTGAAGCGTTGGAGCAAAAAGGCACTATTTGTTTCCAAGTAATGAAATCGGGGCCCAATTGGGTAGTTACAGACCTCAACTTAAGACATGGAGCAGGAACTGCACTCACTTGTGCAGCGGGTTATGATGTTTTATTAGCTGCATATGCATGCAGAAAAGGTTTGGATTATAATCTGTTTCTTAAACAGATGCCACATGGTCAAGAAATATATTTGACTAGACAGTATTCAGAATATGTGATGAAGATAATTTAATGCACGCTATAGCACTAGATTTTGATGGCACGTTAATCTCTCCTCGAAATAAGCATATACAATTGATGATCGCAATATGTAAAAGCCACGGAATATATTTAAGTAATGAGCAGATAAATTACTTGTGGGATGAAAAGCGTTCAGGTTCAAACAATGCCCATGCTTTGAGAAAACTCCATGTTGCTGAGGACATCTTAGTCAGAGTCTGTAGAACATGGGTGGAGTTAGTAGAGACTAAATATTGGTCTGATTATGATAAGCTTTACGAACAATCACTGGATTTTTTGCATAAATCCTCAAAAAATTATAACTTGTATTTGATTACTGCAAGGAGTAACCGTATTACTTTAGAGCAACAACTAAACCGGTTTGGTATTAATGGTTTTTTTCAGAATTACTATGTTGTTGATCCAAAATTTGCTTCAGAAGAAAAAAGTAAGATTTTAAAAAAACTTAAACCATCATTCTTTATCGGTGATACTGAGAGTGATTTTAAGGCAGCCTTATCTTCTGATGTTGAATTTATTGGTTTAGACACAGGTATGAGAGATGAGTTGTTCCTGAAAAAATGTGGTGTAGAAAATATTTTCTCTGATCTGAATACAGTATTTGAATATATAAAGGTTGTTAATTAAGTGATCAATTTTTTAGATTTAAAAAATATTAATCAACAATACAGAAATGAGTTGATTGAAGCCTGTACACGCGTTATTGATTCGGGTTGGTATATTGGTGGAAAAGAATTAGAAAAATTTGAACAAAATTTTGCACACTATTGCGGTACAAAATTTGCAATTGGCGTGGCTAATGGTCTGGATGCATTAATTTTAACTTTACGTGCTTGGAAAGAGCTTGGCAAACTTAAAGATGGAGATGAAGTTATTGTTCCATCTAATACGTATATTGCTAGCATTCTTGCCATTACAGCAAATAACTTGACGCCAGTTTTAGTTGAGCCAAATATTTCTACCTACAATATTGATCCTATAAAAATAAAAGAAGCAATAACGGCTAAAACCAAAGTGATTTTACCTGTCCATTTATATGGTCAATTGGCTGCAATGCCAGAAATTATGCAAATTGCTAAACAACACAATTTATTGGTTTTAGAAGACTCTGCACAAAGCCACGGGGCACAAATACAAGGTAAAAAAGCAGGAAACTGGGGCGATGCTTCAGGTTTTAGTTTTTATCCTGGAAAAAATTTAGGTGCATTAGGTGATGCAGGAGCAGTCACGACCAATGATGCAGAGTTAGCGACCATGTTAAAAGCGTTGCGTAACTATGGCTCGCATGAAAAGTATAAAAATTTAGTTCCAGGTGTAAATAGTCGATTAGATGAAATTCAGGCAGCAATGCTAGATGTCAAGCTCAATTACTTGGATCAAGAAACTCAGCATAGACGTCATATTGCGAACTTATATGTAAATGGAATCAAAAATCCTTTAATTCAGCTCCCATTGAATGGAATTAATGCTGAATCTTATGAGCAGCATGTTTGGCATTTATTTGTAATTCGTAGCAATCAGCGTGAAGCTTTACAACAGTATCTATTAAATCATGGTGTTCAAACATTAATCCATTATCCAATTCCACCACATAAACAACAAGCATATAAAGAATGGAATAATTTGAATTATCCAATTTCTGAACAGATACATAGAGAAGTATTGAGCTTACCAATGGGACCAACTCTGTCTGTAGCTGATGCTGAGAGAGTCATCACTTTATGTAATCAATTTCAAGATTAAAAGTAATGAATCTGCTAAAGACGAGCGCATTAAACGGGGTGGCTGTTTTAATTAAAACAGCCACAATGTTTATTTTGAATAAAATTTTAGCTGTATATGTTGGTCCTGCAGGCTATGCCGCAATTGGGCAGTTTCAAAACTTTATACAAATGGTCACAACTTTTGCAGGAAGCGCGATTAATACAGCAGTGATAAAATATACTGCTGAATATCATGAGAACGAGCATAAACAAATTTCGGTTTGGCGAGCAGCTGGCAGTTTAGTGCTTATTTTTAGTTTTATTTTTTCGTTCATTATTCTTATTTTCCAAAAACAATTGTCGTTGTATATTTTTCAGACTACAGCGTATCAGTCTGTTTTTGCGTGGTTTTCCGCTTTTTTGGTTTTATTTAATTTAAATGCGCTCTTTTTAGCTATTTTAAATGGCAAGAAGGAGGTTTTAAAACTAGTTGTTGCAAATATTGCTGGAAGCATACTTTCTTTATTAGTAACAGGGTTTTTAGCTGTTCAATATCATTTGTATGGTGCTTTAATCGCGTTATCAATTTATCAATCTATTGCTTTTTTTGTAACGTTATTTTTATGTTATAAAGTCAATTGGTTCAAAATTTCATATTTATTTGGACGAATTGAGCCACAAATTGCTAAAAATTTTGCGGCTTTTGCGCTTATGGCACTAGTGAGTGCAATTTGTGTGCCTTTGTCACAAATGGTAATCCGTTCTTATTTGTCACAAGAGTTTGGTTTAAATTACGCAGGTTATTGGGAAGCGATGATTCGCTTAAGTGCAGCATATTTGATGTTGGTCACGACAACATTAGGCGTTTATTACTTACCTAGACTAGCTGAATTGACGCATTTAGATGAAATTAAGAAAGAAGTATATTTAGCTTATAAGTTTATCTTCCCTTTAGCTTTAGTTGGTGGGTTGGTGGTCTATATTTTACGTGACTGGATTATTACCCTGTTATTTAGTCATGAATTTATGCCAATGCGTAATTTATTTTTATGGCAAATGATAGGTGATTCGCTTAAAATTGGAAGCTGGATATTGGCTTATTTGATGCTAAGTAAGGCGATGACAAAGTTGTTTGTCACCACAGAAATATTATTTGCTTTATCTTCTATGGGATTGACCTATGTATGTAGTAAGCTTTTCGGTTTTGAAGGTGTTTCGATTGCTCATTTAGTAAATTATGCTTTGTATTGGCTGGTAATGGGCTATTTTATATTTGGGACTTTAGAGAGACAAAGAGGTTAAATTGAATCAGAGTAATCAGCCATTGGTTTCAGTAGTTATTCCTTGTTATAACCATGAAAACTTTGTGCAAGAATGCATTCAAAGTGTTATTGAACAAACTTATCAAAATATTGAATTAATTATTATAGATGATGGTTCGAAAGATAATTCGGTAGCGAAAATTCAGGAAATGATATCTGCTTGCAAAGAAAGATTTACAAGATTTGAATTCCGCACTCGTGCTAATAAAGGACTAAGTGCGACTCTTAATGAAGCGTTAGGATGGTGTCAAGGATCGTATTATTCAGCAATTGCATCGGATGATATTTTATTAACAAGTAAAATAGGTATACAAGTAGAATATTTGGAAAGCCCTAGCAATGTAAAGTGTGCAGGCGTATTTGGTAATGTTATTTATATAGACAATAAATCACATCACCTTAGAGAATCTAGACTTTTATTTAAACGTAATAAATTTAAAGATATCTTTCTTCAGGATTATACTATTCTTGCTCCAACTCAACTTCTGAGATTAAATTTAATTAGGAAAGTTGGTTATTACGATGAAGATGTAAAAATAGAAGATTATTATATGTGGCTTAAACTCACTTTCTCAAATGAGTTTTATTTAGATAGTTTAGAAGATTGTTTCGTTAAGTATAGAGATCATGAGACTAATTCAAGTAAAAATTTCTACTTGATGCATAATGAAAGATTAAAGGTATTACGAAGTTACATGGAATTGGATAATTATAACGAATCAGTTTCATTAAGTTATCTAATGTATGCACATGATGTATTGAGAGAAAATAAAGTTCGTTCTTTAAAAGCCTTTCAGGTTAGTTTGATGAATTATAAGAGAATACTTTTTAGCAAATCTGCACAGATATATTTTGCAAGGTTATTATATAGATTGGTTATTCCTTAGAGGCTGGTTAAAGAAATTAAATTTATTGGATATGAGATAGTTTAAAAAAACGCATGAAAAACCTAAGCTTATCTATCCTAGTAAACTTCATATAAAAGTTATCCGCATAAAATTACTGAGCAAAAAGTTGATTGAAGAAGAAGTCACAGATGTTACTCTTCAAATGTATGACTTAAATAACAATTATAATAAAGATTATATTGTTGCTATTTTGAAAAAGTTTAACATTGATGTGTATTTTCCGCATCTTAGAGAGAACTACAATCTAGACAAGGAAGTGGAAATCATAAATAGTGACTACGTCTTTGAGGATTATGTTGTTAACCTTTTTTTTGGAGTATGAAAAAATTAACATATACACTTTTTTTAGCACGGCAGCAATAAATAGACTTCTTGCGTTAGTCAAAATTTAAACAGCCTAAAGCTACATTTTATAAGGTTTTAGCCAGTTCAAAAATTAGGTAAACGATACTTTCGCAAGAGGTCTAATGTAGATGAAACTCCTAATGTTAAAATTTATTGTTTAATAAATGATTTTTTAAAAGAGAATTAAAGTGGTTTATATGAGCTATTTGATTTCAATTCTAAGTTAAATTTAATAAGTGTAGAGTAGTTTTATGAAGCTGGTATTTGTCTTAAATCAAATGTATAAAGCTGGTGGCATTGAGAGAACAATTTATCATAGATTAATTGAATTAAGTAAATCTTATGAAATTTACTTAATTACTTTAGAAAATGGAGATAATCCATTCTATTATGGTGATCTAGAAGGTGTTAATCATATTGATCTTAATTTATCGTTTGAGAGAAAAGAAGATAATAGTTTGAAATTAAATCTTAAGAATATTCTTAAGACAATTTTCTTTATTATTAAGATGCAATTTTTTTTACGTAAAATTAAACCTGAATTTACAATTAATGTAATAGGTACACATAGCTTCTATCTATTATCGTTCTTATTTTTTACTGGAAACCTAGTTTTAGAGCATCATGCAAGTTTACACCAATCACCGCCTAATAGATTAAAAAGATACATTATGAGAAGATTTGATAAACATATCTTCTTAACGGAAGAAGAGCTGAAACTAGCAAGCTTTATAAAGTATAAAATTGTTATTCCAAACCCTATTCAAAATTATGCAATTAATTCCATAGAATATTTTTCAAAAAAAAATCGTATTGTTGCTGCTGGTAGAATTGTACATGTTAAGGGATTCGACCGATTAATAAAAATATGGAGTAATATTCATAAAAAATTTCCTGAGTGGACAGTAGAAATTTATGGAGAGCCTGATGTAAATGTATTACATCAGCTTAATAGTTTAATTGTTAAAAATCATGTGCAAGATACTTTTTTTATTAAACCTGCAACTTCTGATATTTTAGAAATATTAAATAACTCTAAGATTTATGCAATGACTTCACATTTTGAATGTTTTCCAATGGTGCTTCTTGAGGCGATGTCTGTAGGATCATTAGTTATAGCTTTTGACTGTCCAACAGGACCTAGAAATATTATTGATAATAATTGTGGATATTTAATTGAAAATGACAATATAGAATTATTTTCCAATTTTTTAGAAAAAGCAATCTTAGAGGAAAATAGGTCTAGGGATTTAGCATTAAATGCTTATGAAAAAAGTGAAAATTTTTTCATAAGTAATATCATAGAAAAATGGAAAATTTTTTTTTCTAAAGACAGTTGAAATTATTTCAAGGTATTTTAATGAAAATTTTTATATGTGATTACTGGACTGGGTCAAGGTGGCGCAGAGCGAGTTGTTTGTGATTTGGCAGACAAAATGCATGAAAAAGGGAATGATGTTAAAATTGCTTATCTAACTGGAGATATTTTAACAAAGCCTCGTTACCAAGAAATTGAATTAATTAAAATTAATTTAAATAGTTTGCTGTTATTTCCTCTTGCTTATACTAAACTTTCTAAAATAATTAAAAATTTTGAACCGGATGTTGTTCATTCACATATGGTACATGCTAATATTTTTACGCGCCTCGTTCGAATCACTACCCCTATAAAGAAACTTATTTGTACTGCGCATAGTAGTGATGAAGGTGGGGGATCGAGAATGCTTGCGTACAGATTTACACATAATCTAGCTGATTTAACTACTAATGTTAGTAACGAAGCAGTACAGGCATTTATCGAAAAAAAAGCGGTGCCAGACTCGGATATCATCACAACATATAATGGAATAGATCTGAGTAGGTTTTTTTATAACTCAGAAGCCAAAAATAAAATTCTGAATGAACTTAATATAAATAAAAACTCTTATTTGATTCTAGCAGTAGGACGTTTTAGTGAGGCGAAGGATTACCCAAATTTATTCCATGCTTTTAAAACTTTAAAAAATAAGAGTATTAGAGATATTAAATTGATTATTGCCGGGGATGGGGAACTACGTTCAGAAATTGAAATAATTATTGATGAGTTGGATTTAAAGCAAGATATTTATTTATTAGGAAGACGCAGTGATATCCCAGATTTAATGAGTGCTGCAGATTTATTTGTATTATCATCTAAGTATGAAGGATTTGGTTTGGTTGTTGCTGAGGCCATGGCATGTAAGACTTTAGTTGTTGCTACAGATTGTGGAGGGGTTGCTGAAGTTTTAAATAATAATCAATTCTTAGTACCCTCATCAAATTTAAATATATTAGCAGAAAAAATGTATTATGCCTTAAGCCTCTCTCAAGAAGAAAAAAATAAAAATATTATAAAAAATTTATGTCATATAGAGAAAAATTTTTCATTAGAAAAAATAGTTGAAAAATGGGTATATCTATATGATAAATAATATTTTAAAAAGAATATCAAATAAAGCTTTATTTTCCTGTATTGTTTGCTTGGTTTTTTTAAAGCTTTGTTTTTATTTCTTAATAAAAAATAAATTTATATCTCTTGGTTTGGGTGGTGGTAACGACTCAGATTATTATGATGCCTATGCTTTGGGCTATGATGACTTTGCTGTAAATATTTGGCCTGTCATTTTAAGGTTTTTTAATGACTTAGGCTTGTATTCTCGAGAGGGAATGTCTTATTTATTTTTATTTTTAAACTTATTTATAATTCCTATTTTAGTGGCTAAGTTGTCTGGACTCAATTTTAAAAAAGATCAGAAATATTATTTATACAGCTTTTTACTGTGTCTTATCTATCCTACACTTTTTTTCTATACATTCGATATTTATCGTGACGTATTTATGGTGTTCTCTTTTTTGGTAGGTTGCTTAATTGTTAAAAATTCTTTAAATAGTAATAACCTTATTGTTTTTTCATTTTTTTATATATTAGCAATTTTAATAGGATTGTTTTTGTTGGCTTTGCGCCCTTATTTAGGTTACGCATTTTTACTGGCTTTATTTTTATGGAAAATTAAGCTGACAAAAAAACGTATTTTTTTATTTGCTATTTTATATTTTTTTGCATTGTTTGTAGCAAACTATCTTGGTTTGTTTGAACGTATTACGGATTACCGTGAAATATTTGAAGAAGATATGCAGGGTGGGAGTAACTTAGGGTTGGATTTCTCTAATCCTGTGTTGTTCATTCCTAACTTTGTTTTAAGTACTTTAGGTCAACTTTTTGGATTATATTTAGTTAATCCTTTTGCTGTTTTATTGTTTGTAATTGAAACATTACCTGCTTTATTTATGATGACCTATATATTAAAAAATATTAATTATGCAGATAGTTTTATACGCTTTTTAATCATTTTTTTTGTTTTATATGCGAGTGTATGGTTAATTGGAAATGATAATCTCGGAACGGCTGTTCGTTTGAGGTTATATAATTATTTAGTTATTTATATATGTTTTTTCTATATTCTACGACTTAAATTATCGTTTAGAGGATTTTCCGATAACATAGTGTCATCTAATACTAAGCAGGGTTAATATAATGAAAAGACTAATTATGATTGGCACTACTGCTGCATGTTTTTACGGTTTTCGGGCTCATCTTATTAAAGAATTAGTTGAAAAAAATGTAAAAGTATATGCCTTTACTACAGATCATCAGGTTTCCGAGTTAGAGAAAATAGAAAAGCTAGGTGCTATACCTGTAGTTTATTCACTTAGCCGTAGTAGCCTAAACCCTTTATCAGATTTATACGCTACGTATAAACTATATAAACAAATTAAAGAGTTAGAGCCAGATTTAGTATTCTCATATTTTACTAAACCTGTGATTTATGGTTCTTTAGCTGCAAAGCTTTCTAAAGTAAAAAAAATTACTGCTATGCTAGAAGGACTAGGCTCACCATTTACTGTTCACCGGCATGGACAAAGTTTAAAAATTAAACTTATTCGATTTATACAAGTTTCTTTATATAGGATTGTTTTTCCTTTTATTGACAAGATTGTTTTTTTGAATAAGGATGATCCAGTTGATCTTATTGAAAATAATAAAATTAAGCATAAAGCAAACTCTTCTGTTGTGTTAGGACCTATAGGGCTAAACTTAAAGGATTACTCTTATACTCCTTGGAATATATCGAATGAAATTTCTTTTATTTTTATAGCAAGGCTCTTAGCAGAAAAAGGAATTTTCGAATATGTGGAAGCAGCTAAAATAGTCAAAAAGAAATATCCGCATATTATTTTTAGAGTAATAGGAGGGCTTGATTTAGAAAATCCTTACGGCTTAACTCAAAATCAATTAGATGAATTAATTGAGAGTAACACGATTGAATATTCAGGTTTTGTTACAAATGTGGATGACTACATAAAAAAAAGTGCAGTGTTTGTTTTACCTTCTTATTATCGCGAAGGTGTCCCGAGAAGCACACAAGAAGCAATGGCAATAGGACGCCCAGTCATTACAACAGATGTCCCTGGTTGCCGAGATACGGTTATAGACGGTGTAAATGGTTTTTTAGTGCCCAAATGGAACCCACAAGCATTGGCAGAAAAAATGATTTATTTCATTGAGCACCCAGAGCAAGTTCGTATGATGGGTGATCAAAGCCATAAAATTGCGATTGAAAAGTTTGATGCAGAAAAAGTAAACCAGCGCTTATTAGAAATATTGGGAATTTAAAAATATGAAGGTCTTACTTACAGGCAGTAACGGTTTCCTCGGTCAATACTTATCGCAATTTTTGGCTGAAAAAGGCTATTCTGTTTTAGCGCATACCCGTAAAGCCCAAACTTTTGACCATTCGAATATTCACAATATCAATTTTGATCTGAATGATAACTTAGACAACATTGATCTGAATCAGGTTGAAGTTATTATTCATTGTGCAGGCCGTGCGCATGTCATGCATGAAACTGCTGCATCGCCACTTGAAGCATATCGTCACACTAACGTGCAAGGTACTCTAAATCTTGCACAAAAAGCGGTAAAAAGTGGCGTTAAACGCTTTATCTACTTAAGCAGTATTAAAGTTAATGGTGAACAAACTACGACACAAGCCTTTCACCCCAATGATGATGTCCATACAGATGACCCGTATGGCTTATCTAAATATGAAGCAGAACAAGCCTTACTTGCGCTCTCTCAACGTACAGGTTTAGAAGTGGTTATTATTCGTCCCGTCCTCATTTATGGGCCTAATGTAAAAGCCAACTTTAAAAGTATGGTGAACTTGGCAACTAAAAAACTCCCTTTACCGATTGGTTGTTTAGACAATAAACGCAGTATGGTGAGTGTCTATAACTTGGCTGACCTGATTCATACGTGTATGACGCATCCAAATGCCAACCGTGAAGTATTTTTAGCCAGTGATCAGGATGACATTTCAGTCAAACAATTATTTGAAAAATTAGCAAAATATCAAAATAATCAATTGCTAATGCTACCTGTACCAAAAAGCTTGATCAGTTTTATGGCAAGTTTGGTGGGAAAAAAAGCGGTTGCCTCACGTTTATGTTCAGAACTGGTGGTAGATACCACTAAAAATACACAACTTTTAGGTTGGACAGCACCGTATAATGTTGATACAAGCCTAGAAAAAATGTTTAACACAGCGCATAAAAACTGAGCCTAGTCAAAAATATGTCCATGCTATCCCTTTTTATTTTCTTTTTACTCGCGTTTGCGATGACCTATTTCATGCGCGCCTACGCCCTCAAGAAAAATATCATAGACAACCCCAATGAACGTAGTTCCCACAGTGTACCTACGCCACGTGGAGGTGGTGTTGCGGTGGTGTGTAGCTACTTGTTGGCGCTGGCGGTGTTGATCTATAGCCAACAATTGACGCTACATATTGGCTTAACTCTTATGGCAGCGGGCTTTGTCATCGCTTTACTTGGTTTTTTAGATGACCATGGGCATATTAACTCCATGCTGCGTTTAGCCGTACATTTTTTGGTGGCCATTGGCGTGGTGATCAGCTTAGGAGGCTTTAGCGAAGTTACAGCTTTTAATGGTCTAGCACTTGGGTTTAGTGCCAATATTATTGCTGTACTGTTTTTGGTATGGTTGCTGAATCTATATAACTTTATGGATGGCATTAACGGTATTGCCAGTGTTGAGGCCATCACCACCACAGTCAGTATGGCAATTTTATACGCTATACTAAATACCTCGCTTAATTTAGATATCCTGTGGTTATTGGCAGCCTGTGTATTTGGTTTTCTATTATGGAACTTTCCCAAAGCTAAAATTTTTATGGGTGATGCCTGTAGTGGGTTCTTAGGGCTCACCTTAGGTATTTTGGCGCTCATCGCCCTCAAAGAAAATTTAGCTCTGTTTTGTGCATGGATTATTTGTTTAGGAATGTTTGTGGTGGATGCTACCTATACGCTTATTAATCGCGTGCTGAGCGGCTATAAAATGTATGATGCCCATCGTAGCCATAGTTATCAAATCTTGTCGCGTAAATGGGGTAGTCATACGCCTGTGACATTGGCTGTAGCAGCGATTAACCTATTGTGGTTATTGCCACTAGCCTATTATACCGTTACCCAGCCATTGGCTTATCCGGAATTTATGGTATTGGTGGCCTATTTACCGCTTGTATTAATTGCAATGAAATTAAAAGCAGGACATCCAGATGCCTAAAAAAAATCTGCTGATTCTGGGGGCAGGGGGCTTTGGTCAATCCATTGCTGAAGTAGCAGCGTTATCTGCACAATGGCAGCAAATTTACTTTGTGGATGACCGCTGGCCTGAGCAAAAACAAGTAGGCCAATATTCAATCATCTCAAATATTCAAAACTTGTCTCAGCTTCAGCAAGAGAATATGGAGGCAATTGTTGCGGTCGGAAATAACCAAATACGACAAAAATGGCAACAATTACTGCTTGATTTATCAATACCACTCGCCACTATCATACATCCACAGGCTGTAATTTCACCTTCTGCTCAAATTGGTCAGGGGGTAAGTATTATGGCAGGGTGTATAATTGGCACGAATACGATTATTCAAGATGGTGTGCTTCTTAATATTGGGACCTTGCTAGATCATGATGTGGTGATCGAACACTTTAGTCATTTAAGTGTTGGCGTAAACATCGCAGGCGGACAGAGAATTCCGTCTGGCTCTTTTTTAGAGGTGGGAACCCGTATTGGACATAAATCTTAATAACAAATTCTTTAAATTAAGATATGACTTATTGAAAACTATATGAAATCCATCGTTATTCCTCTCGTCGAATCCCCCCGTGCTGCCAAATTGGCTTTTCTGGTCATTCTGGATTTCTGTGTATTTCCAGTCCTGATCTGGCTGTGTTATGCCATTCGTCAGTTTGACCTTGGTGCAGAGGTGGTGCCGAATATTCCGTTTGGTTCACTGTGGGTCAGTGCAATTGCGGTTATCCTGTTGTTTGTGTTTGGGGTGTACCGCTTTATTGTGCGTACTTACAATGAAGTGTTTATGGTCAAACTGGGCCTGGCAACTTTCCTGGCGGTGGCGGGACTCTATGCCTTGGCCTATTTAACAGATGCTTTTATTCCAACTTCTATTCCACTGATGTTCGGCTTTATGATGTTCGCCTGGGTGTGGTTTAGCCGTGGGTTCATCCGTTTTATTGTCCGTTCTTATGTACAGGCGGGTATCCCGAAAAAACGTATCGCGATTTATGGGGCAGGCAATGCTGGTCAGCAGGTCGCTGCGACTTTAACCCGTTCCAATGAACATTTACCCATTTTCTTTATTGATGATAATCCATCTTTAAGCGGACAGAATATTGGCGGTATTGATGTCTATTTGCCGGAAACAGCACTTAAATGTTTTGCCAAATTGCGGATTGATGAAATCCTGATTGCGCTGCCTTCTGTGGGGCGTAGCCGCAAAAGTGAAATTGTTAAATTTCTGGAACCTGCCCATTTAAAAATTACTGAAATTCCGGGCCTGACCAAACTGGTGGATGGTGAAATCCGCGTTTCCGATATTCAGGAGGTTGATATTATTGACTTGCTAGGACGTGATCCGGTGCCCCCAGTGCCGGAGCTTCTGGCCAGGAATATTCAAGATAAAGTAGTGATGGTCACCGGTGCAGGCGGCTCGATTGGTTCAGAGCTGTGCCGACAGATTGTGAAAAACCAGCCGGCAAAAATCGTTATTTTTGAATTAACCGAGTTTGCCCTGTATAACATTGATAAAGAACTACGTTTAATGTCTCAGTGTGAGATTATTCCGATTCTGGGCTCGGTGCTGGATCAGCAAAAACTGGAACGTGTGATTGAGCAGTATGCAGTACAAACCGTCTATCATGCGGCAGCGTATAAGCATGTACCGCTGGTCGAGTGTAATCCGCTAGCGGGCCTGAAAAACAATGCAGTAGGAACGGCCTTCAGCGTGAATGCTGCGGTGAAAAAAGGTGTAGAAACCTTTGTGCTGATCTCAACTGATAAAGCGGTACGTCCGACCAATGTCATGGGTGCCAGTAAACGTATGGCAGAACTTTACTGTCAGGCGATGGCAGAGGCACAACAGCAGACCCAGATCAGTATCGTCCGTTTTGGTAATGTGCTCGGTTCTTCGGGTTCTGTGGTGCCATTATTTAAACAGCAGATTGCCAAAGGCGGCCCGATTACTGTGACCCATCCAGATGTCACCCGCTACTTTATGACTATTCCGGAGGCTTCACAGCTGGTGATTCAGGCCGGTGCCTTGGGCGTGGGTGGCGATGTGTTCCTGCTGGATATGGGGGAGCCGGTGCGTATTCAGGATCTGGCCCGTCAAATGATTGCCTTGAGTGGGTTGAAAGTTCGTGATGAGCAGCATCCAGAGGGGGATATTGCAATTCAATATGCCGGTTTGCGTCCAGGTGAAAAACTGTATGAAGAATTGCTGATTGATCAGGAAAATACTGAGCTTACGTCACACAGTCGTATTCTAAGATCATTTGAAAAACACGTTCCGTTACAGGAAATTACACAAGTATTTGATAAAATGCAGGAACTTTCTGCCATGCAGGCAGATATTGACTGGGCCTTGTCACAGCTTGAGTATTATGTTGATGGCTATCAACGTGGTAAAGAAATTAAAGTTAATTAAGTGAAGTTTATTTATGATTAAGAAAGCCATTTTGCCAGTCGCAGGTTTGGGTACCCGGTTTCTCCCAGCCAGCAAATCTATTCCTAAGGAAATGGTGACGGTGGTGGATCGTCCAGCGATTGAATATGTGGTGAAAGAAGCGGTCGCTGCGGGAATTGAGCAGATTATCCTGGTCACCCATAGCTCCAAGGCCTCGATCGAAAACTATTTTGATCGTAGTTTTGAGCTGGAAACGACGCTTGAAAACAAAAAGAAATTTGATTTGCTGAAAGAAATTACCGAGATTCTCCCTTCACATGTCAGCGTGATTAGTGTACGTCAACCTCAGCCCCTAGGTTTAGGACACGCTGTTTTGTGTGCAAAAGCAGTGATTGGAGAAGATGACTTTGCCGTTTTACTGCCTGATGTATTGGTGAAAGATTCTGATCCGGTCAATGACCTAAGCTTGATGATTCAACATTTTAATGCATCTCAAGCTGCACAGATTATGGTGGAAGCTGTGCCGGATCATCTGGTCGATCAATACGGCATTGTAGATGTCGCAGAATCACCTGCTGAAGGACAAAGCATCGTGATGCAAGGCATTGTAGAAAAGCCGGCGGTGGGAACGGCGCCTTCAAATTTATCGGTAGTGGGCCGTTATATCCTGCCGGCAAAAATCATGCAGTTACTGGAACAGACCCCACGTGGTGCAGGCAATGAAATCCAGCTGACCGATGCGATTGCCATGTTACAGCAGACTGATACGGTAGAGGCCTATCGCATGAAAGGCCAGACCTTTGACTGTGGCAGTAAACTGGGTTATCTCAAAGCTGTATTGCACTATGGTGTGGATCATCCGGTACTGGGTGAGTCCTTTAAAGCCCTGATTCAAGAACTGAAGCTCTAAATATAGACTTTAACAATAATAAGGATCCTTATGAACATAGCAGTATTTGGTCAGACCTTATATGCCGGTGTCATGGCAGCCCTACTGGCAGAATGTGGTCATCAGGTCTACTGGTGTGATTTGCTGAAAAAACCGTCTTCCGAGCAGGTTTATGCACAGGATGAAGCCGTACAGCAGTTACTGAACAAGCAGCATGCCAAGGGCTTTTTACAATACTGCAAGTTCGAGGCGATTCCTTTAGATATTGATGTCTATCTGTTTAGCTTAAGTCCGACTGAAGAAAGTCAGGGTCTGGAAATCCTGCGTGAGCTCAAGCAGCGTCCAATTATTCATCCAAAACTGATGATCAATGCTTCTACCTTGGGCCTTCACGGTACCGAAAAATTCCAGCAAATTCTTTCAGAAGATTACTGGATCTATTTGCCAGATGTGATTCAGGAAGGTAATGCCTTACGCAGCCTGACCGAAGCCAGCCAGCTCATTGTCGGCTATAGCAATGAAACGGCGAAAACACTTTTGAAGGAATTGCTCAGGCCGTTATTTCCGCGTGAACAGCAATACCTGTTTATGCCGGTTCTGGATGCCGAATTTACCAAACTGAGTGTGTCCGGCATGCTGGCCACGCGCATCAGCTATATTAATGATCTGGCTCTAGTGGCTGAAAAACTTGGTATTGATATTGAGCATGTACGCCAGGGGCTGGCAGCGGATAGCCGGATTGGTTCATCTTATCTGTATCCGGGAGCAGGGTTCGGCGGCGAAAACTTCTCGCATGATATTCAGATCCTGGCCAGTACTGTGTCAGGTACCGGCGCGAAAAGCCAGCTAATGGCCCAGGTCTGGGAAATTAATGAGCAGCAAAAAGAACTGCTATTTCGCAAGCTGTGGAATTATTACCATGGTGATCTGGCTGGAAAAACTGTGGCGATCTGGGGAGCATCCTTTAAGGAAAATACCTCGCGTATCCAGCAATCTCCGATTCATGCCATGTTGACTGCACTCTGGGCTCAAGGGGTGACCGTCAAGCTGCATGATCCTCAAGCCCTGGCGGAAATTGAAAAAGTCTATGGACAACGCGATGATCTGGTGTATTGCACAGATCAGTACGAGGCTGTAAATGGAGCACATGCCCTATGCGTGCTCACAGCCTGGAAACAGTACTGGAGTCCCAATTACCGCAGCCTGTTGAATCAAATGCAGCATCCATTGATCCTGGATGGACGTAATATTTATAATCCGGATTATATGAAAGCACAAGGCTTTGCCTATAAGGGAGTAGGACGTTAATGAGTGTAATTCAGCAACCTTATCCCCTCGAAGAGAAAGAGACTGTTTTAAGCCGGTTAAATGCTTTAAAACAGCAATTTGAACATAAGCATCTGCAAGAGCTGTTTCAGCAAGATCCGCAGCGTTTTCAGCATTTCTCGGTCAATCTGGAGCCGGTGACCTTTGATTTTAGCAAGCACCGCATTGATCAGGACGTGCTACAGGCACTAGTGCAACTGGCACAGGTACAAGATCTGAAACAGTGGATCAAACGGCTGTTTTCCCAAGAACAGGTTAACTACACCGAGCAGCGTGCTGCAATGCATTGGGCCTTACGTTTGCCTGAGCAGAATGAACAGCATCCTGAACTGGCTGCCGAGGTGCATACCCAGTTACAGCGCATGTTCACCTTGGTAGAAAAAATCCATGCTGGACAGTACCGCGGTGCTACCGGTGAAGTGATTCAGGATGTAGTCAATATCGGGGTCGGCGGTTCGGATTTGGGACCGCTGATGGTCAGTCAAGCCCTGTCTGACTTTAAACAGCCGACTCAGCGTCCCCTCAATGTACATTTCGTATCGACCATGGATGGCAGCCAGCTGTCTGATCTGCTGCATAAGCTGCGACCTGAAACAACACTGTTTATTATCTCCTCCAAATCTTTCGGTACCATTGACACCCTCTCTAATGCACAAACGGTACGCCTGTGGTTGGAAAAAACCCTGGGACAAGACCTGCGCACGATCCAGCATCATTTTATTGGGGTTTCGACCAAGCCGGAGAAAATGACAGCTTGGGGAATTGCACCGGAAAATCAGTTCCTGCTTTGGGATTGGGTTGGTGGCCGTTATTCGCTCTGGTCCTGTATTGGCTTGCCTATTGCATTGACGATTGGGGTACAGGGTTTTCAGCACTTTTTAGCGGGTGCCCATGCGGTAGATGAGCATTTCCAGACGGCTCCATTTGAACAGAATATTCCGGTGTTGATGGGACTGTTAGGGGTCTGGAACAACAACTTCCTGGATATACAAACCCATGCCGTATTGCCTTATGATGGCCGGTTAAAATATTTTGCTTCTTATTTGCAGCAGCTGGAAATGGAATCCAATGGTAAATCCATTCAGCGTAATAGCGAGAAAGTAGAATGGGATACCTGTCCGATTATCTGGGGAGAAGTCGGACCGAATGCCCAGCATGCCTTCTATCAGCTATTGCATCAGGGCACCCAATCGGTCAGCAGTGATTTTATTGCGCCGGTTCAGCGCTATAATGCGAACCAGTTCACCTATGCCGATAATGCCGATGCGCTGATTGAACAGCATCATTTGGCCCTGTCCAACTGTCTGGCACAGTCGCGGCTACTGGCCTTTGGTAATCAGGCGCTTGATGCCAGTGAACTGGCCGACCTACCGACCTATAAGCAGTATGCAGGGAACCAGCCGAGTTCAACTATTTTAATGCAAGAGCTCAATCCTTATAGTCTGGGGATGTTGATCGCCATGTATGAACATAAGGTGTTTGTGCAGTCAGTGCTGTGGAATATCAATCCTTTTGACCAGTGGGGCGTCGAAAAAGGCAAGGAAATTGCTAACCAGCTCTTGCCGATTTTAAATGGAGAACAGGCGGATGTGTCCGCGCTGGATGCCTCGACACAAGGTTTAATTGCAATATTAATGGGGAAACAGCGTGGCTAAAGTACTGGTAACAGGTGGTGCTGGTTATATCGGCTCACATACCTGTCTGGAATTATTAAATGCCGGACATGAAGTCGTGGTATTAGATAATCTTTCTAATAGTTCTAAAGAATCTCTGAATCGTGTGCAGGCTTTGGCTTCGAAATCTTTGGATTTTATTCAGGGTGATATTCTAGATCAGAATATTTTGAATCAGATTTTTAGTACCTATCAAATTGATGCCGTGATCCATTTCGCCGGTCTAAAAGCCGTAGGAGAAAGCCAGCAAATTCCGCTGACGTATTTTGAAAATAATATTTCAGGTTCCATCAGCCTGGTACAGGCCATGCAGCGCGCTGGTGTATTCCGTCTGGTCTTCAGTTCCTCGGCTACAGTCTATGATGAAGCCAATATCTCGCCTTTAAATGAAGATATGCCGACCGGTATGCCGAGCAATAACTATGGTTATACCAAGCTGATTGTAGAGCAGCTATTACAAAAGCTATCGGCATCCGATGATCGCTGGTCAATTGCCTTGTTGCGTTATTTTAATCCGGTTGGAGCGCATAAAAGTGGTCAGATTGGTGAAGACCCGCAAGGGATTCCCAATAACCTGATGCCGTATGTGACTCAGGTGGCTGTAGGCCGTCGTGAAAAGCTGTCTATTTTTGGTGATGATTACGATACGGTAGATGGGACAGGCGTACGGGATTATATCCATGTGGTGGATCTGGCCAATGCGCATTTATGTGCATTGACTAACCGTCTGCAAGCACAAGGTTGCCGTGCCTGGAACATTGGTACGGGACAGGGCTGTTCAGTCTTGCAAATCAAAAATACCTTTGAGCAGGTCAACGAGGTGCAGATTCCATTTGAAATCGCTCCGCGTCGTGAAGGCGATGTGGCGACGTCTTTTGCCGATAATACCCGTGCAGTAAAAGAGCTGGGTTGGCAACCAAAATATGGTCTGGAAGATATGCTGGCAGACAGCTGGAACTGGCAGAAGCAGAATCCACAAGGCTATCGCGATTAATTTTTTCAGATAAGTATCAAGCATAAAAAAAGAGCCATTTTGATCTGGCTCTTTTTTTCTGACTTCAGCTGCCTTGAATCAGCTGGGTCAGCTCATCCACATAGTCTTGCATTGGTCGTGGATTCTGGTCACGACGGCTTTCAATATTCAAACGCAATAATGGTTCGGTATTGGATGCTCGCACATTAAAACGCCAGCTACCAAAATTCAGGCTGACGCCATCAGTCTGATCAATTTCAGGTTTCTGATCGGCATAATGATCGAAAAGTTTTTGGATGGTTGCCTGGGTATCGGCCACTTTAAAATTAATTTCACCTGAACATGGGAACTTGGCAATCATTTCTTCAACCAGCGAAGATAGAGATTGCTGTGTTTCAGACAGTACCGCAATCGCCAGTAACCATGGAATCATGCCGCTATCACAGTAGGCAAAGTCACGGAAATAATGATGCGCACTCATTTCACCGCCATATACGGCATTGTGCTCACGCATTTTTTCTTTAATAAAAGAGTGACCAGACTTGGACTGGATGGCTTCACCTTTAAACTGCTCAACAATATCAAAAGTGTTCCAGACCAGACGCGGGTCATGCACAATTTTTTCACCAGATTGTTTTAGCAAGAAGGCCTGCGCCAGCAGACCGACAATATAATAACCTTCAATAAACTGGCCTTTTTCATCGAACAGGAAACAGCGGTCAAAGTCGCCATCCCAGGCAATCCCCATATCCGCACCATGCTGAATGACCGCATCACGGGTACTGTCACGGTTTTCAACCAGAATTGGATTTGGAATGCCATTCGGGAATGTACCATCTGCTTCATGATGAATTTTAATAAATTCGACAGGAATATTCAGTTCCTTAAACTTTGCCTCAATCGCATCAATCACATGACCTGCAGCACCATTACCGGCATTCACCACCAGTTTTAACGGGCGAACTTTTGCAGGGTCGATATATGTCATTAGGTGATCGACAAATTCGGGCAGGATATTATATTTTTCAGTATGACCTTTTTGGCTAACTTCAATGAACTGACCAGATTCTGCCAAGGCCTGAATCTCTTTAAGGCCGGTATCTGCACTGATCGGGCGGGCATTTTCACGTACCAGTTTCATGCCGTTATAATCCATCGGGTTATGACTGGCAGTGACTTCAATCCCACCTTGCACATCTAAATGGAAGGCACCAAAATAAACTTCTTCAGTCCCGGTCATCCCTAAATCTAGAACATTCACGCCCGCATCATTTAAACCACGGATGGTGGCCTGTTTTAAATCTTCACTGCTAAGGCGAATATCACAACCGACCACAACGGTTTTGGGCTGGTAAATTTGTCCATAGGCGCGACCAATTTTATAGGCAATCTCTTCGTTGAGTTCAGTACCGAGTTTGCCGCGAATATCATAGGCTTTAAAGCACGTCAGTTTTGTCATTTATAGGCTCTCTATTCAGAAGAAAAAGGCCAGTTCCCCAGCCTTGATTCAATTCTAATTATTCTACAGTGACCGATTTTGCCAGGTTACGCGGCTGATCGACATCCGTACCACGAAGTACAGCCACATGATAGGACAATAACTGCACCGGAATGCTATACACAATCGGGGCCAGTACTGCATTGACTGCAGGAATATGGACCACATGTTGACGGTCTTTGGCTTTAATACCACTGTTTTCATCAGCAAAGACGAACAGCTCACCACCACGTGCCTGCACTTCTTCCATATTGGATTTGAGTTTATCCAGCATGTCATCCTGTGGCGCCAGAATCACTACTGGCATGTCGTTGTCGACCAAGGCCAATGGACCATGCTTCAGTTCACCTGCCGCATAACCTTCAGCATGAATATAGGAAATTTCCTTCAGCTTCAAGGCACCTTCTAGCGCAATCGGAAAATGTGTACCGCGGCCCAGGAACAGACAGTGCTGCTTTTCTACAAACAGTTCAGAAAGGCGTAAAATTTCATCGTTATGATGCAAGGTATCCAGAATCACTTTTGGCATATGCCATAAGTCGGTGCTAATAGCTGTGACCTGTTCTGCTGAAATTGTATTTTTGACTGTACCCAGTTTTAGTACCAACAGCATCAGTGCAGCTAGCTGTGTGGTAAAGGCTTTAGTCGATGCGACACCAATCTCAGGGCCTGCCAAAGTCAGCAGACTGTGATTGGTTTCACGTACCATGGATGATGTTGCCACGTTACAGATCGTCATGGTGGTGATGTCTAGTCCTTTGGTAGCCGCACGTTTCTGTGTGTCACGTAATGCAGCCAAGGTATCGGCAGTTTCACCAGATTGGGAAATACACACATACAGCGTATGATTTACAATCACTGGCGTACGATAACGGAATTCGCTGGCAATCTCGATCTGGCAAGGCAGATCAATCAGCTGTTCAAACCAGTATTTGGCAATCATGCCAGCATGATAGCTGGTACCGCAGGCAATAATCTGGACTTGCTGAATTTTGGAGAAGTCCTGTTCCGCACTGGCAAGGAAGTCTTCGCGCAGGTCATTACCATTCAAGGCTTGGGAAATGGTCTGTTTGATCGCTTCAGGCTGCTCATAAATTTCTTTGAGCATGTAATGCTTGTACTCACCTTTAGAAGCATTGCTGACCGCAGCATCCAGTTCTTTGACCGGACGATCGACCAGTTGACCATCGACAAAGACTTCAATGGTGGTGCGGGTCAAACGGGCAATATCACCTTCTTCCAGGTAGATAAAACGGTTGGTAATCGGCAACAGAGCCAGTTGGTCAGAACTGATAAAATTCTCGCCAATGCCTACGCCAATTACCAGTGGAGAGCCTTCACGTACGGTAATCAGTTCATCTGGATGATCCGTATGTACAATGCCCAGTGCATAGGCACCTTTTAGTTGCGGCACCACCTGACGTACAGCTTCTAACAGGCTTGGGGTAGATTTCAGCGCATCATTGATCAGATGGGCAACGACTTCAGTATCCGTCTGTGAGGTAAACACATAGCCCAAAGCTTCAAGATCATCTTTAAGTTCTTGATAGTTCTCAATAATACCATTATGAACCACTGCCACATTTTCAGAAATATGCGGATGGGCATTTTCTTCAGTCGGTTTACCATGGGTTGCCCAGCGTGTATGTGCAATACCGAGTGAACCACTAATCTGTGATTCATTCACCGCCTGTTCAAGGTTGGAAACCTTGCCGACACGGCGCTCACGCAGGACCTGATGATTGTTGATCAGGGCTAAACCTGCTGAATCATAGCCACGGTATTCCAGGCGTTTTAAGCCTTCAATCAAAATATTGGTAATGCTGCGTTCCGCAATGCCACCGACGATACCACACATATTTGTTCCCCTTATTTCTTGATTTTTTGCGGACGTGGATAGTTTTCTTTGGCAAATTGCTTAGAGCGCTCTACTGCCAAACTGTTGTCTTCCACATCACGGGTAATCGTCGAGCCTGCACCGACTGTAGCACCGTTACCAATTCTCACAGGTGCCACTAATGAACTGTTCGAGCCAATAAAGGCTTGATCACCAATAATTGTTTTAAATTTGTTGGCACCATCATAATTACAGGTAATGGTCCCTGCACCGATGTTTGAGCCTGCACCAACTTCAGCATCACCCAGGTAGGTAAAGTGGTTGGCTTTAGAGCCTAGACCAATCGTGGTATTTTTAACTTCAACAAAGTTACCAATGTGAACTTCATTGGCAAGTTTTGCCCCTGGACGTAAACGTGCAAAAGGTCCAATTTGGGTATCTTCCCCAACGATGGCGCTATCGAAAATGCTATATGGCTGCACCTTGGTACCCGCTGCAATCTTGGTGTTCTTGATGATACAGCCAGCGCCAATTTCAACATTGTTACCTAACTCGCAATCACCTTCGATAATCACGTTGATATCAATGCGGACATCCTGACCGACGGTTAAATTGCCACGCAAGTCAAAACGGCTTGGATCAATCAGATGTACGCCTTGCTGCATGAGCTGTTTGGCCTGAAATGCCTGGAACTGACGCTCTAAAGCAGCCAGCTGCACCCGGTCATTTACCCCTTCAACTTCAAAAGCCTGCTCAGGTTCTACAGATGCAACTTGCATACCATCTGCCAAAGCCATCGCCACAATATCAGTCAGGTAATATTCACCTTGCGCATTGTCATTGCTTAAACGTGGTAGCCATTGATGCAACTTGGCATTGCTGACGGCATAAATACCGGTATTGATTTCCTTGATTTGACGTTGTTCTTCAGAAGCATCCTTGTGCTCAACAATGGCCTGGATCTGACCTTGTTCACGTACGATACGGCCATAACCATTGGCATCCGGCAGGGTAAGCGTCACCAGACCAATACCGGTTTCTGCAGTAGCATCGAGTAATTTTTGCAAGGTTACAGGATTAATGCACGGCACATCGCCGGAAAGAATCAGCGAAACGCCATCTTGTGGCAGGACAGGCAAGGTCATTTGCACTGCATGGCCGGTACCCAGCTGTTCAGCCTGTTCTACCCATTTAATCTCTTGCTCTGCAAAAGCAGCCTGAACCCGGTCACCACCGTGACCATAAATCGTAATAATATTATCTGCGTTTAATTTTTTTGCCGTTTCAATGACATGACCCAGTAAAGGACGTCCTGCAAGGGGTTGTAATACTTTCGGTAAGCTGGAACGCATACGGGTTCCTTTACCTGCAGCAAGAATAATCACAGTCGTTGACATGTTCTAATCCTAAATATGGCTTATGCCACAGTGAAGTAAAAATAAAGCAAAATACAAAGGGCCGCCCACAGGCCAGCAATAATGTCATCCAGCATGATGCCGAAACCGCCGTCAATTTGACGGTCAATGACACGAATCGGCCAGGGCTTCCAGACATCGAATAAACGGAACAGAGCAAAACCGACCAATGCCCACATCCAGCTCATTTCATTTAGATAGAGCAAAGGCAAAAAGGTAATGGATTGACCTGCAAATTCATCCCAGACAATGCGACCATCATCATGTACACCCATGACTTTAGCCGTATGCCCGCAAATATAGATGCCAATGAGCGACATTAGAATAATGGCTAATATGGTGCTCGATAGACCAATTGCAAGCCATAGCGGAATAAACAATAAGGCAAAAGCTGAACCAAACGTACCCGGCGCTTTCGGTAATAAGCCAGAACCAAAACCAACACCACAGAACACAATAAAACGGTCGGTCCATGACATGGCTTTAAAATTGATTGAAGGTTTATGCAAAATGTTGATACCCATTAAATTGAAGCAAATGATCTACGCCATCTTTTTCAAAAGTTAAGCCGCGCTGTTGCTGAATTGTGCCGATTATACTAATCGAATCATCAAGTTGTTTTTGCAATAATTTTTCATAATTTTGCGGGCTTATTGTAAAACATAATTCATAATCGTCGCCACCCGCCAATGCATACTGCCATTTTTGTTCATCATTTAAGGCGTGCAGGGCAGTACTTAGTGGTAAGTTTTCAAGTTGCAGCTTTGCGCCGACATTTGATGCTTTAAGGATGTGTCCCAAATCTTGTGCAAGACCATCTGAGACATCAATCATGCTATTGGCCAGGCCTTTAAGCGCAGCACCTAAAGCACAACGTGGCGTTGGATAATCCAGACGTTTTTGTAGATCATGACCTAAATGCTTTAAGCCAAATGCCGCATCGCCAACCGTACCTGAAACACAAATCAGATCACCGATTTGGGCACCTGAACGTGGTACAGCAAGGCCTGTATCGACCCAGCCCAGTGCTGTGACAGATAGAGTCAGATGTGGACTTTGCGTGGTATCACCACCAATTAAACGTACACCAAATTGATCGCAGCAGTCGTATAGCCCTTGGCTAAAGCCTTTGAGCCAAGCATGATCAATTTGGGGTAAGCTCAATGCCAATAAAATACTATGCGGTGTGGCGCCCATCGCGGCAATATCAGATAAATTGACTGCAACAGATTTCCAGCCAATGGCATGTGGGTTTGTATCTAAAGGAAAATGTCGACCCGCAACTAAGGTGTCGGCACAAATCACCAATTGCTGGTGAGGAGGGGGGGTGAGCAAGGCTGAGTCGTCACCGACCCCTAAATCGACAGAATCTTGATTCTTACGATTGAAATAGGTGTCGATAATCGAAAACTCAGCCATACAACAAATCTACTTAAAACTTAGTTTGCTTGTTGTTTTTCTGCTGCACGTAAAGTTGTCGCTAAACGATCTAATACACCATTGATGTATTTATGGCTGTCTGCACCGCCAAAATGTTTAGCTAACTCAATTGCTTCGTCTAAAACGACACGATATGGAATCTCAAGATGTTCTTTGAGCTCATACGCACCTAAACGAAGTGTTGCGAGTTCTACACCGTCAAGTGCAGAAAGTTCGCGATCCAGCACAGGGATAAGCAAAGCATCCAATGCTTCATGATTGGCAACCACTTGAGTCAACAATTCATGATAATAGCCAAGATCCACTTTGTGCATGGCATTGTCCACACGTGTACGTGCTTCAATCTCATGCACAGGGTTGTGGCTCATTTGCCATTCATAAATTCCTTGTACGGCAAAACGACGTGCTTTACGTTTTGCAGCATAAGTTGCTTGAAGTGTTTGCGACATAGCCTTAAATAGCCTTTAACAAGTTAACCATTTCAATCGCAGTCAAGGCAGCTTCACTACCTTTATTGCCTGCTTTTGTTCCAGAGCGTTCAATCGCTTGTTCAATACTATCCGTAGTGAGTACGCCATTAATGACAGGAAGACCAGCGTCCAGACCAACTACGCCTAAACCTTTGGCACATTCACCTGCCACGAAATCGAAGTGCGGTGTGCTACCACGAATCACAGCGCCCAAGGCAATGATGGCATCGAACTTGCCAGTCGCTGCTAATTTTTTTGCAACGATTGGAAGTTCCCAGGCACCAGGTGCATGAACGACCGTGATATTATCCTCTGATACACCATGGCGTTTCAATGTATCAACGGCACCTTCTAACAGATGTTCAACAACAAAGCTGTTAAAACGACCAACTAAAATCGCATAACGGTCTTCGTTCGCGAGATGTAACATACCTTCAATACGGCGAACAGCCATAATAACCTCGATTCTTATCTTAAGATGTGTGTTGTGCAGTGATGTATTCCACCACTTCTAAATTAAAACCTGACAATGCATTAAAGCGTAATGGTGAACTCAGCAGCTTCATTTTTTCTACGCCTAGATCACGCAAAATTTGTGCACCGACACCAATCGTTTGATACTGCTGCGACAGTGCAGCATTGGATTTCACATTTTTGGGTGCTTTTAAAGTATCAAGCGCAGGACCTAGATCTTGTAAATGACGTTGACCAATCCAGACCAAAACACCACGATCACTGCTTGCAATTTCTTTAAGTGCCTTGTCTAAATTCCAAGCCGGTTCGCCGTCCTGTTTATTCAGTTTTAAGAGGTCCCGTGTCGGGTTAAAGCCGTGGACACGTACAGTCGTTACGCCTTCTTTCGGCTCGCCTTTGACTAGTGCCACATGAATATCCGGGTTACCTAATTCACGGTAACGATACAGATCAAAGGTACCGTATTCGGTATCAATTGTTTGCTGATCTAAACGTTCAACCGTCTGCTCATTGGTCATGCGATAATGAATCAGGTCAGCAATCGTACCAATTTTCAAGCCATGCTTTTCGGCAAAGACTTCAAGGTCTGGACGACGTGCCATGGTGCCATCTTCATTGATGATTTCACAAATGACCGATGCTGGCTCTAAACCTGCAAGACGCGATAAGTCACAGCCTGCTTCGGTATGACCTGCACGGTGCAGGACACCACCTGGCTGTGCCATCAATGGGAAGATATGACCAGGCTGTACGATGTCCGTAGGTTTAGCATGAGCCGCCACAGCGGTTTGAATGGTATGCGCACGCTCTGCAGGTGAAATACCGGTAGAAATACCTTCAGCTGCTTCAATCGATAACGTGAAGTTGGTCCCGTGTTGAGCACCATTAGCATCTACCATCAATGGAAGATTCAACTGTTGGCAACGTTCTTTACTTAAAGTCAGACACACTAAACCACGAGCATGGGTGATCATAAAGTTGATGTCTTCAGGACGCACGTGCGTGGCAGCAATGACTAAATCGCCTTCATTTTCACGATCTTCATCATCCATCAGGATGACCATTTTTCCTGCACGGATATCTGCTACAAGCTCTTCAACTGTATTGAGCGGCATCAACCTTCACCTTCTTTTTTGATCTTGTTCAGACCGAATCATGACATTATTGGTTGCATAGTCTAACGCTTTTTGAGCAATTTTGCCTATGCTTATTGATTTCCCTAAACTGAACATTGTTATACACAGTCTTTTTCGGCAAAGAAAGCCGACTTTATATGGAAGTTTTTAATTTTTGTATTTTTTTATCCAATTGAAAATATTAAAAAAATCAATACTTATCATAGAGGGATATATACTTGTTTTGGATAGCTTTATGATTTTATTGGGATAGAGGGACGGTTATTTTTTGTTTAAGATAAAATTACCAAGCCAATAAAAAAGCGAACTGAAGTTCGCTTTTGCTTAGACAGGAATTAGAAGAAACCTGCGGGTTTGGTCGAGTAGCTGACAAGCAAGTTTTTGGTTTGTTGATAATGATCGAGCATCATTTTGTGGTTCTCGCGTCCAATCCCTGATTTTTTATAACCACCAAATGCCGCATGGGCAGGGTAAATGTGATAACAGTTGGTCCAGACGCGACCTGCCTGAATCGCACGGCCGGCACGATAAGAGGTATGGGCTGAACGCGACCAGACACCAGCACCTAAGCCATAAATGGTGTCATTGGCAATTTTAATGGCATCATCAAAGTCCTTAAAAGTGGTCACGGCAAGTACAGGTCCAAAAATTTCTTCCTGGAAGGTTTTCATGTCATTGGTGCCTTTAAAAATGGTCGGTTCAATATAGAAGCCTTGACCTACTTCATGGCGTGCTTCACCACCTGTTAAGACCTGAGCACCTTCTTCACGACCTGTGGCGATACAACCCAAGATCTTATCCTGCTGTTCTTGCGATGCCTGTGCGCCAATCATGGTGTCGGTATCCAGCGGATGACCGGTTTTAATGCGCTTGACACGCTCAACTGCACGTTCCAGGAATTTGTCGGCAATACTTTCCTGTACCAGTGCACGTGAAGGGCAGGTACAGATTTCTCCTTGGTTGAGGGCAAACATGGTAAAACCTTCTAAGGCTTTATCTAGGTATTCATCCTCTTGATCCATCACATCTGCAAAGAACAGGTTTGGTGATTTACCACCCAGCTCTAAGGTCACAGGAATAATATTTTCAGTCGCATATTGCATAATCAATTGGCCGACTGCGGTTGAACCGGTAAAAGCAATTTTTGCGATACGAGGGTTGGTCGCCAGTGGACGGCCGACTTCGACCCCATAGCCATTAACAATATTCAGTACACCAGGTGGTAAAAGATCCTGAATCAGTTCAACCAACACTAAAATACTGACAGGGGTTTGTTCTGCTGGTTTCAGCACAATACAGTTACCGGCAGCTAAAGCCGGAGCCAGTTTCCATGCGGCCATGAGAATTGGGAAATTCCACGGAATGATTTGACCGACAACGCCGAGGGGTTCATGGAAATGATAGGCGATGGTGTCTTCGTCAATTTCTGAAATGCCGCCTTCTTGCGCGCGAATACAACCAGCAAAATAACGGAAGTGGTCGATACATAATGGAATATCCGCATTTAGGGTTTCACGAATCGGTTTACCGTTGTCCCAGGTCTCTGCCACCGCGAGCAATTCCAGGTTTTCCTCTAGACGATCGGCAATCTTGAGCAGGATATTTGAACGTGTGGTCGGTGATGAGCTATTCCACTGGGCTTTGGCGGCATGGGCGGCATCGAGTGCGAGTTCAATATCTTCTACACTGGAGCGTGGTGCTCTGGTAAAAACTTTGCCATCGACTGGGGAAATATTATCAAAGTATTCACCTTTGACCGGCGGCACCCATTTACCGCCAATAAAGTTTTCGTATTGTGCTTTAAATTGAATTTTTGAACCGTCAGTATTTGGATCTGCATAGCGCATATTTTTGTCCTTTCATTGATTGTTATAGCTGTGAGAGAAATAAGGGTGAGAGACGAAGACTCATCTTGGAATGAATAGTTATAGCTAATATAAAGAGCAAATCTGACGCTATGTCGAGGGTTTACAAGCGTGCTACAAAAGGCAACAAAGCGAACCTAATAGGATTTCAATATTGTTATTAATAATCAATTATTTATTTTAAAGTAATTAAATTTTGGCACTGTTAAAACATGATATTTCTCACAGATCAGACTGCTGCGAGATAACAATTGACCCGTTTTAGAATACAATCTCTCAGATAAATTTTTTGGGAAGGCAGTTTTTATTTTCCTTCCCAAAATCTTTCAAATCATGATCGTTCTGAACTGGTTAAAGTCCTTTGGTATGTAACCACTCAAACAGCTGTTGATAGACCTGTTCCCGTACCGCTTTTTCTGACAGTACCAGGTCATGCAAGCCATTATGAATTTCGCACAAGGTGACATCGCCCGATATTTTGCTGGCATGCTGAATCATATCCTGCACTTCCAGGATCACATCGCTGCTTTGTGCATGACGATTAAATTTTCGTGGATAAGTCGTCTGATGCGAATGCATGATCAGGACAGGAATGCTTAACTGAAGACCTTGATGCAGTTCTTTTTGCGCCTCATGAATGGCATGTACAAAGCTCAAACGCACCATGGGATAACGGACTTTTTTCCATTCGAGGTTAAAGTTCCATTCACCATGATGGCTGGCGTGCAAACTCGGGACATACCACTTATTAAGACGACTTGGGAACAGCAAGTTTGGAAAACGTTTGCCCATTGCTGCCATTCGAGGAATGGCAAATTTCTTTTCCAGACGACTCATATTGAAATCATAAAAGGGACTGTTTGCCCAGAGCGCTTTAATCAGGGGATGATCAGGATGATGTGCTGCATACAAGGTTGTGGTTAAGCCCCCCGTTGAATGTCCGCAAAGCAGCACGGCGTCATGACTTTCCTGACCGATAATATCCAGTGCCTGAGTAATTTCTGCATCATATTCTGACAGGCTATGAACGTTATAGTACTTCTGATGCGGCAAATAGGAGCGGCCATATTTACGTAGGTCCAGCGCATAAAAGTCAAAACCCTGCTCATTGAAACGCTCTGCCATTTCAGTCTGGAAAAAATAGTCGATAAAACCGTGGATATATAGCACCGCCTTTTTAGTCGGTTTAGCGGCTTTCTTGCGAACGAGGGTCGCCACCACCTGACCTTCATAATCATTCGGAAGATCTAAGGTGGCCTGTTCATAGCCAGCCCCTAAAATATCGGGTTGATAATCTACCTCTATCTTTGTTGTCATTATTTTCTCTTAACTTCTTGTTCAGATTTTATATTTAGATATTTCTACACTAGCGTCAAATAAAAAAACAGTATTTTCTAATGAGGAACTGATCACCTGAAATTAAAGATAAACAGCTCATCGGGATGGAATAAATGCGAGACAAGGTTTCTCTATACTGAAAAAGATATCTATAAGTTCCTTGTTTGTTATTTTGCTGGTAAATATAAGGCTAGAAAAACAGAAAAAGAGTATGATCTAATCAGTAGAATGCGCTTGTGCTCAGACCACATTGGAGTGTAGAAAGGCGCCATGTATGATACGCACCTTCCTAATACATGTAATTTTGTATAGCGAAGCTAAAATTATGGATGCAGATTGAAGAAAAATTTTTATTTTTTAAATCAATAAATTAATTGAAGTAGGGGATTGTGGAAATACCCAGAGAAATAGATATTCAACTAGGCATCTAACTTTAACCTGGCCAAAAGCTGAAAATAAAAAAAGCCCCAATTTTCGATCAGGGCTTTTAGAATTTGGAGCGGGAAACGAGACTCGAACTCGCGACCCCAACCTTGGCAAGGTTGTGCTCTACCAACTGAGCTATTCCCGCAGGGTCGAATAATTTTTTACTATTAAAAAACTAACAAAAAAGAATATGGAGCGGGAAACGAGACTCGAACTCGCGACCCCAACCTTGGCAAGGTTGTGCTCTACCAACTGAGCTATTCCCGCATGCCGTGTATAATACAGCATGCAAAAACAGGGTCAATAACTTTATGAAAAATCTTGCACCGTTTGCATAAAATAAAATCAATTCAGCCAATTCAGCGCTATAAATCGATAAAATTTATGCAAAATTTTGTTAAAACAGGGCCTTGGCAACCTTTAACTCTCCTTGAGCACAGTAAAACTCATGACAGAACAGGGTATACTGAATAGAATTTGGATCATTTGTAATTGCGGAGAAGGCCATGAGTATTGAACAAGTCTTAAGAGAGCGTCTGGCTACCCTGTCTCCATCTCATCTTGAGGTGGTAAATGAGTCTTCTGGTCACGGTGGCTATTATCCGGGTAAGGAATCACACTTTAAAGCGGTAATTGTGAGTGAAGCTTTTGCAGGCCTGCGTCAGGTACAGCGTCATCAGAAAGTCTATGCCGCAGTAGGCGATTTACTGAGCCCGGAAAAAATCCATGCATTAGCAATCCATGCTTTTGTTCCAGAAGAGTGGAGCGGTCAGGATACGACCAGTCCTGAATGTGCACATGCCCCAAAAAACTAAGAGGAACATATGGAAACCCAATTATTAGTCAAAATTATCCATATGTCAGCGGCCAGTCTGGCAATTATCGCGATTCTGGCACGTGCATTTACCTTGTTTGTTGGTACACAGGGCAATTTACCTAATCCGGTTGCACGCAAGCTATTTGTTGCCTTGCAGCATCTGGCACTTGCCGTAATTGCTTTGACGGGCGTCATTTCGCTAGTGATAAAAAACTTTGAAGTACAACCCTGGTTCTATGCCAAGGTCATTTTATTTCTGGTACTGGTTTCATCTTTGATGAAAGCCTATAAAAAAGATGACTCTGTCCTGTTGGTTCAACGTCGTGCTGGCCTGGTTATTGCAATTATTTCATTAGCTGCAATTATGGCACTGGTGATTATCAAGCCAACTTCTGGCTAGAAAATAACATCATTTTGTTTGGCTAAATTTTAAATAGATTGATAAAAATAATAGGGGGTTTTTAATGCGTACACGTGTGGTGTTTAACCAAAAAGGTGGCGTGGGGAAGTCGAGTATTGCAGTGAATCTGGCAGCAATCAGTGCACATCAGGGGCACAAAACCTTACTCATTGACCTCGATCCACAGGCCAATTCCAGCCAGTATCTGCTTGGTGATGATGCGACCTATTCAGGAGACAAGCCTGCATTAGAACCCAATATTGAAAACTATTTTGATGAAGTGCTGGGCAGCCAGCAGAACAAGGGTCTGATTGGCAATGCCATCGGCTCAATTCTAAAAACCCGCACTAAAGGCCTGGAAAGCTATGTGCACCAGTCACCGTTTAAACATCTGGATGTGATTCCAGCCAGCCCAAGTCTCGGCACACTGGGACATGCACTGGAATCCAAACATAAGATCTATAAACTACGTGATGCCTTACAACAGTTAACGGGTCAGTATGAGCGGGTGTTTATTGATACGCCGCCGGCTTTTAATTTCTTTACCTTATCAGCTTTAATTGCGGCAGATCGGGTACTGATTCCCTTTGACTGTGATGTATTTTCCAAACGTGCCCTGCATACCCTGATTGAAAATGTCATCGAAACCCAGGACGACCATAATGACCGTCTGGAAATTGAAGGAATTGTGGTCAATCAGTTTCAGGCTCAGGCCAAACTGCCGCGTGAGGTGGTGCAACAGCTGAAAGATGAGGGCTTGCCGGTATTGAAAAATATGTTGCCGCCATCGGTGATCATGAAAGAATCCCATCAGAAAAATCAGCCCTTAATTCATCTGGCTACTGATCATAAATTGACTCAGGCCTATCAATCGTTGTTCAATGAGATTGAGCAAAAATAAGATTGATGATTCCAGCATGAAACTCATGAAATTCAGTCTTGGCATCGTGGGCCTGGCTTTGTTAAGTGCCTGTGCTACGACCGTCAAGCCGACCTATGTGTCGCCAACCCAATACCAGTCCTATGACTGCGGTCAGCTGCAAGGCGAATATAACCGTATTCAGCAGTATATCGACAATGGTGTACAAGCGCCGAAACGAACGGGTGTTGGCGTAGGCGTCGGTGTAGGTGGTGGCTGGGGTAGCCATAGTGGTTGGGGCATTGGGCCGAGCATTTCAGTGAATATGGGTCAGTCTTCTAATACCAAGAAGACCGAACTGGCACGTGTTTTAGGTGAGCAGGAAGCGATTGTTCAGGCAGCACGCTATAAGAGCTGCCCACTGATCATTCGCCAGGCTGTACCAAAAACATAATGATGAAGATAGAAAATAAAAATGCTGACTGAGGTCGGCATTTTTTTAGCATCGCAGTCCGGAAAGGGGCGTTATTATGCATATAAAACTAGCTGGAATGACTGCTCGGAACAAATTTATAAGAATTTTCATCTTGTTATATATTGAGCAGATTCGTTAATGTTGCGCCATTCTTTGCGGTAAGTTTGCGTATGATCGAAAACTGGCTATTTATTCTGGCTGTAATTACAGTATTGATGATTCCGGGCCCAGGCAATGCACTGGTTGCCAGTGCGGCACATCAACATGGTCAGGCCAGAACCAGTTTATATATACCTGCTATTCTGCTGGGTTACTTCTATGCCATTAATGTCTGGGCTTTGCTGATACATCTTGCTGTCCCGATCTGGCCGAATTTCCAGAGTATGCTGCATATACTGAGCACAATTACTGTAGGCTGGATGACCTTCAGACTGTTTAAAGCCAGGCAGCTAGAGCAGCATAATCATAAGCACCCGATGATCCGGCCTTGGCAGATGTTTACTGCGACTTTAAAAAATCCTAAAGCGGCTTTGTTTGCTTCCGGTATTTTTCCCATGGCGACCTGGGAAAATCCAACTAATTTCGTACTGGTCTTCGCGATATTTAGTCTGGTGACATTACCGGTGTTTGTCTTCTGGATGGCGTTCGGTCAGGCAATTCTGGCAAGGGAGTCGGAGAAAATAAAAACCGACCTCATGTATAAAGGGTCGGTCCTGTTTTTGCTGCTTTGCCTGATTCCGCTGATCATCAGTTTGTTTAACTGAATTCAGCGATCAGGATTTAAGCCATTTTGTTCTTTTTCAGCTTCTGTTGAACAAAACCGAAGATGCCTGGCAATACACTAATAATAATGATGCCGAAGATCAGATAGGTAAAGTTATCTTTAACGATTGGCATATTTCCAAACAGATAACCCAAAATCACAAAAGAGCTGATCCACAAAAAACCACCAATCACGTTATAGCTCAGGAAATATTTATAATTCATGCTGCCAGCACCGGCCACAAAAGGAGCAAAGGTGCGGGCGAAAGGCACGAAACGGGCAAAGATAATCGTCTTGCCACCATGTCTGGCAAAAAATTGCTGGGTTGCTAGTAGGTGTTTTTTATTGATAAAGCGCGATTCAACTTCAAACACACGCGGCCCAATGAACTTGCCAATATGATAGTTCAGCGTATCGCCCAGTACTGCTGCCACAAATAGGAGCGGAATCAGTACCCACGGATCCATGGCCCCAGTAGATGCTGCAAGTGCCCCCGCAGCAAACAGCAAGCTGTCACCCGGCAGGAAAGGCATGACTACCAGTCCCGTTTCTACAAAGATAATCAGGAAAAGAATAGCATAAATCCACACCCCATAATTGGTGATGAATTCAAGCAGATGGTCATCTACATGTAGGATAAAATCAAGCAGTTCCATGGCGCCAGTACAAGCAAAAGTGTGCCCAAATCCTAACAGTGATTAGGCTTAAAGTCAGCATCAAAAGTGGTCTATTTCCAGCCTCATCATTCTAAAAATAAAACGATGAATCTTATTTTGGTTATTAATAATTAAAAATGAAACTTATAAGATGTGCTCATATTTTAGCAATCATTTTCGAGTTTTTATCATGTTGAATCCAAATCGTATTATCGCCAATCTTGTTGCTCATCCTGTACTTGAATCCGTAACATTCGTGTCTGCACGTGCCTTAATGGCTTATATTTTTATTGTGGCAGGTTGGGGCAAAATCGCTGGTTATGAAGCAACGGTTGGTTATATGCAAGCTATGGGTGTTCCTGCTGAATTATTACCTGTGACGATTTTGCTGGAATTGGGTGGTGGTTTAGCGATTTTATTTGGCTTGCAGACCCGTGTAGTGGCAGCACTCTTGGCTGGCTTTAGCTTAGTGACTGCATTTTTATTTCATGGTACGCCTGAGGATGCAGTGAACTTTATGAAAAACTTTGCGATGGCAGGTGGCTTATTGCTATTGGTATTACAGGGTGCAGGTCGCTTCAGTCTTGATCATCTGATTGAGCACCAATAACAAAGCAACGCTCCAATCGAGCGGTCTAAGACCGCTTTTTTTGTGGATACATAACATTAAACTAGCTTTACCGAATTAAGCTTCGTTCAGTGCATTCACTCTGCTTAGATAGAATCAGGAATTTAGACCTGTTGTTTAAGGAGTATATTGAATGCAAAAGCAAATTTTAGCTGTATTAATGACGGGACTCGTTGTTAGTGGCGGTGCATGGGCAAAGTCAGATCAGGCCCTCCTTGCTGAAGCTCAAAAAAATAAAGTCAGCATTGCTCAAGCACAAAAAATGCCGGATGAAACTGGTGTAACCTTAACAGGTAAAATTGTGCGTCAAGTTGCACCGCAGAGTGATGATTTTGAACTTCGAGACAGTAGTGGCACGATTATTATTGATGTTGATGATGACCTGTGGAAACCGTTGAAGTTAAAAGCGGGCGATAACGTTCGTGTGCTTGGCGAGGTAGATACTCATCGTCAGAAACCTACCGATATTGATGTGATTAGTATCGAAAAAGTGAAATAACCACATTTAAAGTTCTGCTTCAATCTCATTCAATCTGGAATCCAGGATTGAAGCAGATCTGACAAAAAATTCAGTCTGATCAAGATACAGTGCTAAATATGTATATATTTCAAGCGCCTTGAAACAGTGTGCTTAATGCAGCGAAAAATGATAGAATACGGCGCTTATCTTTCGTTTGCCTTTCTATAGTTGTTTGTCATGACTACCAATACTCAAATCACTGAAGATCGTATCCTGATTTTGGATTTCGGTTCTCAATATAGCCAATTGATTGCACGTCGCGTACGTGAGTCTGGCGTATATTCTGAAATGTTTGCCTATGACATGTCTGAAGAAGACATTCGTGCATTTAATCCAAACGGTATCATCTTGTCAGGTGGTCCTGAGAGCGTTCACGAAGAAGGCAGCCCGCGTGCGCCAGAAGTTGTGTTCAACTTGGGCATTCCTGTATTGGGTATTTGCTACGGTCTGCAAACCATGTCTGCACAACTTGGCGGTAAGGTTGAGCCAGGTACAGTACATGAATTTGGCTATGCAGAAGTAGACATTCAAATCCGTGATGGTCTTATTGGCGATCTTGAAGATTCAGCAGACAAATTAAAAGTCTGGATGAGCCACGGTGACAAAGTGACTCAAATTCCAGAAGGCTTCCAGATTACTGCCAGCACACCAAGCTGTCCGGTCGCAATGGTGTCTGATGAAAAACGCCGTTTCTATGGTATTCAGTTCCACCCGGAAGTCACTCATACTGCCAAAGGTAAAGAGTTACTGTCTAACTTCGTTCACAATATCTGTGGTTGCCGTAGCCTGTGGAACTCTGAAAACATTATCGACCTTCGTGTTGAACAGCTTCGTGAACAGATTGGTGATCAAAAAGTACTGCTCGGTCTTTCAGGCGGTGTAGATTCATCAGTTGTTGCGGCACTTTTACACCGTGCAATTGGCGATCAATTGACATGTGTATTCGTGGACAATGGTTTACTTCGTCTGAATGAAGGCGACCAGGTTATGGACATGTTTGCGAAAAACATGGGTATCCGTGTCATTCGTGCTGATGCTGAAGAGCGTTTCTTGACTGCACTTGCGGGTGAAGTTGATCCAGAGAAAAAACGTAAAATCATCGGCCGTGAGTTCATTGAAGTATTTGCTGAAGAAGCACGTAAGCTTGATGGTGTAAACTTCCTGGCTCAAGGTACGATTTACCCTGACGTGATCGAATCTGCTGCAAGCAAACAAGGCAAAGCACATGTGATTAAATCACACCACAACGTGGGTGGTTTACCAGAAGATCTAGCATTTGAACTGGTTGAACCAATTCGTGACCTGTTTAAAGATGAAGTACGTAAATTGGGTACCACTTTAGGTCTTCCATTTGAAATGCTTTATCGTCACCCATTCCCGGGTCCGGGTCTAGGTGTTCGTATTTTGGGTGAAGTGAAAAAAGAATATGCTGACATTCTCCGTTTAGCAGATGACATTTTCATGCAAGAACTTCGTGCTAGCGGTTGGTATGACAAAACTGCGCAAGCATTCGCAGTATTCCAACCTGTTAAATCTGTTGGTGTTGTAGGTGATGGTCGTCGTTATGCATGGGTCATTGCACTTCGTGCAGTTGAAACTGTTGACTTCATGACAGCTCGTTTTGCTCACCTTCCATACGAGCTGGTAGATAAAATCTCGACTCGTATCATGAATGAAATTGCTGAAGTTTCTCGTGTGGTTTATGACGTATCGTCTAAACCACCTGCGACGATTGAATGGGAGTAATTTAGGGGTTTCAAGAAGCGAAGCCTCTTGCCTAAATTACGCCATGAGCAAGGTTAAAAGCACTGCTTTTAACTTTGCGCAAGATACGCGCGGCAGTATCTGAAAAATGATATATCCAATAAAAAAGGACGCCTAGGCGTCCTTTTTT